>JAFUQY010000019.1 GCA_017472105.1 Clostridia bacterium
TGTCGCGGGAGCTCATGAAGAAGGTTTCGCCGTTTTCGTCCTGTTCCGCAGTTGCAACGGAAGGGATGTCGGGGCGGTTTGCTTCGGCGAGATCCATCGCGGTGGGAGAATATTTCCAGCGGCAGGACTGTGCGCATGCGCCGTGGTTGGCATCCCGTCCGGTGAAGTAGTTCGAGAGAAGGCACCGTCCGCTGTATGCAATGCACATCGCACCGTGGACGAAGGCTTCCAGCTCGAGGGTTTCGGGGATGTTCGCGCGGATTTCGCGGATATCGGCGAGGGTCAGCTCCCGTGCGAGAACGATGCGGGACGCGCCGAGCTTGTGCCACGCGATGCACGCCTGAGCGGAAACGGCACTCGCCTGCGTGGAGATGTGGATTTCCATCTTCGGAGCGACTTCGCGCACGGTCATGACCACACCGATGTCGGAAACGATGACAGCGTCCACGCGGATGGCGTCAAGGAAGCGGATGTAGTCGCGCAGTTCCTCGTATTCGTGCGTGTGCGGCATGACGTTGACGGTCACGTACAGCTTCACGCCGTGCTTGTGGCAGTAGTAGACCGCGGCGATGAGTTCTTCCTTGCCGAAGTTCGTGGACGCGGCGCGCATGCCGAAATTCTTCCCGGCGAGGTAGACCGCATCCGCACCGTAGTTCACGGCGGCTTTCATTTTCTCATAATTTCCGGCGGGTGAAAGCAGCTCCGCCTTTCTCGGGTATGCCATCTCAGAAATCGAGGCAGAGACGCGCGTCGACTACGCTTCTGACATAGGTCGCGGCTTCGACGTGGAGCGGATTGGTCTGATATCCTGCGAGAGCGGCTTCGGATTCAAACTCGGAATCGAGCATCATGTCGGCGTTGGAGGAAGGCAGACGGTCGGTGACAACCTTGAGCGAAATCATGCCGTCGATCTTGCCGTTGAGCGCTTCCAGACGGCGCTTCGCTTCCGCACGTGCCGCGGTCTTTTCGTCCTCGGTGAGGGAATCCTTGAGTTTCCAGAGAATGATGTGTTTTACCATGGTATTGTCCTTTCGTTGGTGAAGGGGTGTCGGTGGAAAACGGTTTGAAAAAATGAAGTGCGGATTGATGTTTTCGGCGGACGACCAATGGTCGCCCCTACGAAACCGTTAATCGGAGCAGAACGGATGAAATTGCGGAATGATACATACAGAAATCCAAAACGAACGGGATCAATGAGGCAGAGTCGTGAAATCACGTAGGGGCGACCATTGGTCGTCCGAGCTTGGATTTCGTCATACATTCGGGTGAATGCAGCCTTAAAACCCGCATCACACATTCATAATGCTCGGCAGGATCATCGGCTTGCGCTTGGTCTTGGAGTAGAGGAATTTCGACAGCGCGTCCTTGACGTTGTTTTTCAGCTGCGTCCATTCGGTTGTGCCGGAGTCGAGGGTATCACAGAGAACGTCACGCACCAGTTCGCGCACTTCGTCCATGAGTTCCTCGCTTTCGCGGACGTACACAAAGCCGCGGGAGATGAGGTCGGGTCCGGATACGATCGTGGCTTCGTCCGCGTCAACGGTTGCGACAACGACGATCAGACCGTCCTGCGCAAGGTGGCGTCTGTCACGGAGCACGATATTGCCAACATCGCCCACACCGTAGCCGTCAACGAGCATGCGTCCTGCCGGAACGGTGCCGCCTCTCTTCGCGTGGTCGTGATCCAGCTCGAGCACCTGTCCGATGTCCATGACGAAGATATTCTTCGCGTCCATGCCCATGTATTCCGCAAGCTCCTTGTGCTGCATCAGGTGATGGTACTCGCCGTGGATGGGCATGAAGAATTTCGGCTTGGTCAGGGCGTGGATGAGCTTCAGTTCCTCCTGGCACGCGTGTCCGGAAACGTGAACCACCGCTTCATCGTGGTAGACGCTCACGCCGCGCTTGTACATCTCGTTGATGATGCGGGAGACGAGCTTTTCGTTGCCGGGAATTGCGTGGGAAGAGAGCACCACGAGGTCGTTCGGCGTCAGTTCCACCTGCGAATGGTCGGAGAACGCCATGCGGTACAGCGCGGACATCGGTTCACCCTGCGATCCGGTCGTGATGATGGTAATCATTTCCTGCGGATAGCGTCCGATTTCGGAAATGTCGATCAGGGTGTTGTTCGGAACCTCCATGTAGCCCAGCCGTACAGCCGCGCCGACGACGTTGAGCATGCTCCGTCCGGTGATGGCGACCTTTCTGCCGAATTTCACGCTGGAGTCGATGATCTGCTGGACGCGGTGGACGTTGGACGAGAAGGTCGCGATGACGACTCTGCGGTGCGGATTGGTCATGAAAATGTGGTCGAGGGAGCTGCCGACGATCCTCTCGGACGGGGTGAAGCCCGCGCGGTCGACGTTCGTACTTTCGCACATGAGCAGGAGAATGCCCTCGCGTCCGTATTCGCCGATGCGGGTCAGGTCCATCATTTCGCCGCCGATGGGAGACACGTCGAGCTTGAAGTCTCCTGTGTGCAGGATCGTACCCACAGGTGTGCGGATGGCGATCATGCAGGCGTCGGCGATGGAGTGGTTCGCGCGGATGAATTCGCACTTGAACACGCCGAGCTTGAGGATTGCGCCCGCTTCGACGGTGACGAGGGTACGCAGTCCGAGCAGCTTGTGTTCGGCGAGCTTGCTTTCGAGGATGCCGAGGGTGAGTCTGGTGCCGTAAACGGGAACGTTGATGTTTTTCAGGAGATAGGGAAGACCGCCGATGTGGTCCTCATGCCCGTGGGTCAGCAGAATGCCGCGGATTTTGTCGATGTTCTTTTCCAGATATGTGAAATCCGGGATCACGAGGTCCACGCCGAGCATGTCTTCGTCCGGGAACGCAAGGCCGCAGTCCACGATAATCATGTCGTTTTCGTATTCGATGACAGCGATGTTCTTGCCGATCTCGTTCAGGCCGCCGAGCATCATGACGCGAACCTTGCTGGTTTGCTTCTTAGCCATAAAATTTCCTTTCTTCTTTCGTCTGTATTTCAGGCAAATTATGTACGGCTCACGGATGCATGGCGGATAACGGAATATCGTCAGGGATGTATCGATAGCTTTAATGCTTTACTGCGTGAAAGCGTGCGGAAATGACGATGAAAAATGAACGGCAGCGCAAAAACGGACGCAGCGCGCGGTTCATCGGATATGCCATGAAAATACCGTTGACGGAAATCGGACGGCATCGCGGGAATCACGTGCAGTTTCCGAAGGCGGCGGATCATGCGCGTGAAGGATGGCGGCGGATTTCGTCTGAAAAAACTGATTGTCGTAAGCCGTGACAAATCAACCTTATATATTATACCAGAGAATTTGCCCGCCGTCAAGACGGATGAATGCCGGATGTGCTGTTTTTGCGGGAAATCCGAACAAAATCCGCTGAA
>JAFUQY010000187.1 GCA_017472105.1 Clostridia bacterium
GTACGGTCGCTTTTTGTAAAAAGCTCCACAAAAACTTTCTACTGACGTGGTTAAGTGCGCTGACGGGGAGATAAGTTGGAATGGCGGCGTCTGCTTCGGGGGATTTTCTTGGACGGCGTGCAGTTTTGAGTGTTGGTGTGCCTGTCTACGGAAACAATTGCGGACTGCATTTGAGGGTGCGATGCCGATTGGTTCCGTCCCGTTTCTGAGGAAATCGTACGCGAGCTCACAGGGACCTCCGAGACCCTGTTCGCCGTAGCCGTGGAGCGATTGCGGGATTTCGTAGCCTGAATTGTTAATACTTCTGGCTCACGCGCGCCGTGGAGGATGTGATTCACGTATGCATGAAACGTCCTGTCCAAACTTCGGTAGGGAACGGCGTCCCCGACGGTCCGTAAATCAAAACCTGCCGTCATGTCAGTCTGTCCGGCAAACGCATGCTTCCTTCTGCATTATGAATTATGCATTCTCTTATCTTTCGCCGAGATCTGCCATTGCGACTTCGTACTGTTCCGCATTGGGAGCCGCGCCGTGCCATGCGACGTTATTTTCCATGAAGGAAACGCCCTTGCCCTTGGTACTGTGGGAGATGATGACGGTGGGCTTATCGGTGCACGCCTTTGCAGCCTTATAAGCGGCTTCGATGGAATCGAAATCGTGCGCATCGCATTCAACAACGTTCCATCCGAACGCGGAGAACTTTTCGGGATAGGGAGTGGGATTCATGACATCGGTGATGGCGCCGTCGATCTGGAGACCGTTGAAGTCAACGAGCCAGCAGAGGTTGGAGAGCTTATAGTGACCTGCGAACATAGCCGCTTCCCAGACCTGACCTTCTTCGGTTTCGCCGTCGCCGAGGATGGCGTAGATGCGCTGAGGTTTATTGTCAATCTTCGCCGCCAGAGCCATACCTGCGGAAACGGAAGTCCCCTGACCGAGGGAGCCGGAGGACATATCCACGCCGGGCGTATGCTTCATATCCGGGTGACCCTGGAGGTAGCTGGAGGTTTTTCTGAGGGTTTTGAGATCTTCCACGGGGAAATAGCCGCGGTGAGCGAGAGCGGAGTAGAGACCGGGTGCGCAGTGACCCTTGGAGAGAACGAGACGGTCACGGTCATCCCACTTGGGATCTGCGGGATTGATATTCAGTTCCTCCCAGTAGAGGTAGGTAAGCACATCGGCGATGGAGAGACTTCCGCCGGGGTGACCGCTGTTTGCCGAATAGACGGCGTCGATGATTCCGACACGGATTTTCCGGGCGATTTCAGCGAGTTCGGTTTTTCTTTGAATGTCCATTGTAAATCATGCCTTTCTTCGGATTTGAAAAGGGTACCTGCCGCAGAACCGCGACAAATTGTTCTTCTTTATTGTAATATATTTGGAGCGGAATGTCAATCGTTATGCGAAAATATTTATTTTTTCGGAAAACCCTTGACAAATCTTCCCGTTTGTATTATAATAGATAGGCAATGTGATGAGACGGTTGCATTGCCTGCGGGTTCCGCAGAATACTTGAGTCTGGAGTAGTACTCAAGAGGCCGAAGAGGCGCCCCTGCTAAGGGTGTAGGTCGGGTTTACCGGCGCGAGAGTTCAAATCTCTCCTACTCCGGAAAATAAGGCACATTTATCATCACTGGTAAGTGTGCTTTTTTCGTTTATCCGCATCCCTTTTCACCTGAAAATTCAACCGTCGCAGAAATCAGCAGACCACTCCATCGTAGGGACGCCTGTCCCTACCGTCATTCGGAAGTTCGATGACAGAATTTCATTTTCCTGATCCGAAATAGCCGTCCGCCGATCCGCTTCACATGCCGCAGGCATACATCACTTCTCCGGGAGGTCCCCATGCCCATCATCGAAATCACCGATCTTCACGATCCCGCGCTGGATCCGTACGCACGGCTCACCGAAAATCAGCTCCGCTCACGGAAGCATCCGGAATCGGGCATCTTCATCGCGGAAAGCCGCACCGTCGTCACGCTGGCACTGGACGCGGGATACACGCCCGTTTCGTTCCTGATCGAGCACAGCCAGCTCCACGGGAATTCCGCCTCTCTGGTACAGCACATCGCCGGACAGTACCCGGATGTTCCCGTTTACACCGCACCCGGTTCCCTGCTTGAGAAGCTGACCGGATTCACCCTCTCGCGCGGGGTTCTCGCCGTCATGAAGCGTCCTGTCCTCCCGACAGTTGAAGAGGTCTGCAGAAACGCCCGACGGATCGCGGTGCTTGAGAACATCATGGACGCCGCAAACGTGGGTGCAATCATCCGCAGTGCCGCCGCGCTCGGGATGGACGCCGTACTTGTGACGCCGCAGTGCAGTGATCCCCTTCTCCGCCGTGCCGCGCGGGTCAGCATGGGTACAGTATTCCAGATTCCGTGGACATACATCGGAAAAGACGCCGCGGACTGGCCGGAAAAAGGCATGGACACGCTCCGCGCGATGGGATTCCGGACGGCATCGATGGCGCTCTCGCACGACACGGTTGAAATCGGCGACCGTCAGCTGAAGCAGGCAGAGCGGCTCGCCGTCATTCTCGGCACGGAAGGCACGGGACTGACCGAGGAAACCATCCGCCGCTCGGACTGGACGGTGAAAATCCCGATGTTCCACGGCGTGGATTCGCTCAACGTTGCCGCCGCCAGTGCCGTAGCGTTCTGGGAAATCTGCCGGCGGGA
>JAFUQY010000188.1 GCA_017472105.1 Clostridia bacterium
CAGGTCGAATATGCCGGACCCTACTTCGCTTATACCGGCGACGAAGCCCTCATCGAATGCAGCGCGAACGCGTACCGCATGTATATGCCCTTCATGTCCGCTACGTACCAGCCCATCCCGTCCTCTGTGATCGCCGAAGGTATCGACTACTGGAACGGCGCAGGTGACAGAGGTGACGCTGCTATGTACCTCTACGGCGCGTCCAGATTCGTTCTCACCACCGGCGACCGCGCACTTGCGGAAGAACTCATCTCCGGTATCGAATGGTGCGCGGAATACTGCTGGCGCAAGAAGAATGAGGACGGCGTAATCGCATCCGACAGTGATGAACTCGAAGGCAGATTCCCCGCAGGCGATGCAAACCTCTGCACTTCCACTCTCGCATACGCAGGCTACCTCGCAGCAGCGGCTCTTGAGAAGGAACTCGGCGACACCGAACTCGCGGAAACTTACGAATCCCGCGCAAAGGAACTCCGTGACGCCATCGAAACCCACTTCGGGGCGGATATCCACGGCATTCCCACCTACCGCTACTATAAGGAATGCGAAATCATGAGAAGCTGGATCTGCATGCCCCTCTGCGTCGGTATCTATAACCGTGCAAGAGCTACCGTGGATGCCCTCACTTCCGAGTACCTCATGAAGCCCGACGGATTCCTCACCGCTGAAGGAAGCGTCACCATCTGGGACAGATCCACCCTGTACGCTCTCCGCGGTATCTTCGCATCCGGCTATACCGATGAGGCAACCAAGCTCCTCCTTCAGTATTCCGAAAACCGCCTCCTCGGTGAACGTGTTCCTTACGCAGTTGAAGCATATCCCGAAGGCGGCAGACGTCACCTCTCCGGCGAATCCGCTCTGTTCTGCAAGGTCATCACCGAAGGCCTGCTCGATATGAAGCCCACCGGTCTCAATTCCTTCAGCCTCAAGCCCACCCTTCCCGATGCCCTCGATCACCTCTACCTCACCGATATCCGCGCCCACGGTATCGTGTTTGACGTGAAGCTCGAAAAGGACGGCTATACCGTAACCAGAAACGACGGCACCGTACTCGCATCCGGCAAGAACGGCGAATACGTTGAGGTGAATGCATAATTCATACAATTGCGTCAACCTTTACGGCGCGCGTGAGCCCGGATCAAAAACAATTTAAATAACGAAATCAATTGATCCTTCCATGGCTACTGTGAGCAGGGTCTCGTGCGGTCTCACTCAAGTTCCTTGAGTGGGCGAACTCGATAACAGTTTTCTGATAATTTGGTACGCATATTTCGGATGTGCACCCTCAGTTACAATTTGCAATTGTATCCGTAGACAAGCAAAAAAGCAGTATAAACTGCACGCCGTCAAAGAAAAATCCCCTTGAAGCTGACGAAATCATATCAACTGCCTCCCCGTAGTGAACCAAAACCTCGCCAGTAGAAAGTTTTTTGCGGAGCTTTTTTTCAAAAAAGCGACATCGCGTCCCCCAAACTAAAAAATTCAACAGGAGCTAACCACTATGACCCTCCGTGTGATGACTTATAATATCCAGCATGGGCATGTGCATTTGTCCGATCATATTGATCTTACGAAGACGGCGGATGTGATCCGTGAAGTCGGAGCGGAGATTATCGGGCTGAATGAAGTGCGCGGGCTGGGGAAGAAGTATGCCGATTATACCGCGCAGGTGGAGCAGATGGCGGCGTATCTCGGCTACCACTGCTACTTCGGCAGATCCATTTACGTCCGCGGAACGGAGCCTTACGGCAATGCCGTGCTCTCGAAGTACCCCATCGTCGAGGCGTCCGTGATCCGCATTCCCGATCCCGTTGAACCGGAAGCAAGACGCAAAACCGAATCCAGAACCATGTGCCGGTGCGTCGTTGAAGTTCCCGACGGAGATGCCGTTCGTCCTGTGGCGGTTTACGCATCCCACTTCGGACTCAGCAAAATCGAGCAGGAGCACGCCGTGTCCACTGCGGAAACCACGCTCCGCGACGAAAAACTCCCCGCAGTCCTTATGGGCGACTTCAATGTCACACCCGACGATCCCGTTCTCGCTCCCCTGAACGCACTTCTCAACGGAACGGACGAGCTGACCGGCGGCGAATTTTCGTTCCCGTCCGACAATCCGCGCATCAAAATCGACTATATCTATACCACCAAAAACATTACACCTGTTCGGGCAGAGATCGTGCACGTCGTTGCCAGTGACCATTGCCCCGTATGGGCTGACCTTGCGCTGTAAAAGTTCAAAAAATCAACATGTTTTCCGCACTTTTTGAAGCTCCGGATGAGTTTTCAAAAGGCTGTGGAAAACTGTGTTGAAAAGTGGAAAACCCCTTTGGGAAACTTCGCATTCACTGGGGAAAACCTGAAATTTCCGGTGGAAAACCGCATCTTTCCCGAAGAAGCGTCAGGATGGTGTTCAGAAAATCAACATCCGAGCCGGAACGACAGACAAAACAACGCAAAAACACCCGATTCAAGCGGATGAAAAACCGATGAACCGGGTGTTTTTTTCGCGTCCGACGGACGGAACTTTATTTTTTCTGCTTAACATTTGTTCGCACGGATGCCTCGTACAACTCTTCCAGCTGACGGGTCATGCCTCGCGCGGTGAATTTTTCTTCATACATCCGCCGTGCACCTTCGGCATACTTCGCGAGCGTCTCCGGATCACCGATCAGCGAGAGAATCGCATCCGAGAGGGCGGAGGGATCTTTTTCGGGCACCAGAAGACCGTTCACGCCTTCGGTAATCATGTACGGATTGCCGCCGTACGTGGTCGCAACCGCCGGAATCGACAGACTCATGCCCTCGGACAGCGCAAGACAGGACGTCTCCGTGCCCCACGAACAGTTCAGATTCAGATCCATGATGTTGTAGTACGGCGCGACGTCGTTCACAAAACCAATGAAGCGAACCTTGTCCGAAATCCCGAGCGAGGCAGCCTGAGCTTTCAGCGCACTGTCGCACGATCCGCTGCCGATGATGAGGAATACCACATCCGGATGCGCGGATGCAACCGTTTTTGCAGCGTCCAGGAGCGTCGCGTGACCTTTGTACGGCTCAAGACGTGCCGAGATGCCGCAGACGAACGCGGATTCCGGGATGTGCAGCTCCTGCTTCAGCGCGGCGCGTTCCTTCGTTCCGATGCGGCGGACTTCCTCCGAGCCGTTGATGATGACGGTGATCTTCTTCGGATCCACGCCGGTGTCGGTCAGGTTGTCCTTTGCGGCTTCCGCTACGGCTACGATATCCGTCGCGAGCGTGTTGTTCACGAGCCCGTTGATCTGTTTCCCCGGAAATGTGGTCAGCTTCTTCGACGGCGGAAATGCCGAATGGCGGGTGTAGAAGCGGCACGGAACTTTCATGAGCCACGCCGCCAGCTTGCCGGAGAACGCGGAATGCGTGTGGACGATGTCGGGCCTGAACTGCCGGATGATCTTCTTGATCTCCCGCATCGCTGCCATGTCGAAGCTCTTGTCACGGCCGTGCATGATTTCAATGACCGGGTAGTGCTCCGCTTCCACGAACGGAATCAGCTGGGAATCCTTCGGCAGAACC
>JAFUQY010000020.1 GCA_017472105.1 Clostridia bacterium
AGGATGAAGAATACATCTTCAAGCATTGCGTTCACGTCAACGGTAACGGTTTCCTGTTCGTAGTACTTTTCGAGATCTACAACGCCGGAAGCTCTGTTGCCAGCCTTGATGAAGCCGAGGTATTCGGTCATGTCAGCGATCAGATCCGGAACGTGCATGCCCTGTTCAGCCATTTCAGCAGCAAGCTGTGCTTCGCCTTCTGCGGTGAGACCGGTCAGGTTGTTGTAGGTGAGGATGCCGTCAGCTGCAGCAGCTTCGAGAACCATCCAGCCGAAGTTGAGGATACCGTCAACAGCGGCAACTTCGTTCGCGTGAATGTTGGAGTACATAACGGGAACGCGGAGATCGTCGTATTCGCCTGCTTCGATTGCAGCGAGGGTTTCGGTGGGGTTGGTTTCAGCAGCTACGGTGAAGTTGAGCCATGCTTCAACGGAGGAAGCATCGTCAGCAACGATCACGTAGGGCATATCCATTGCTTCGTAGATTTCACCGGAGGACTGACCCATGGAGAAGCGTTCTGCGTAGAGATCGGTGTTCGCAGCGGCATATTCAACCATTGCGTCGATTTCTTCGTAAACTTCTGTCATGGTGCGGAAGTCGTCGTAGGGAGTGATCTTCACTTCAACGGAGCCGAGTTCGGTGCCTTCAACGGATGCAGCGAGATAGAACCAGCCGCAGGGATCGAGGTAGGAACCGCCGTTTGCATGGGGTGCGGAGTAGTCGGGATTGTTGCGGCTGTAGAAGTAGGTGTCGTTGGAGAATTCTGCAACAACATAGGTCTGACCGTCAACGGTTTCAACAGTGGTGGTTACATCGGAGAAGAAATTTTCGCCGTTGGTAGCCTTCCAGGTGTCGAGAGTGCCGCCCTGAATCTGAGTCGGATACTTTTCCGCATCGTTGTAGGGCTTGTCTGCATTTCTGGTCATGGTCCAGGTAACGGAAGCGGGATCAACTTCGCCGTCAACGGGGATCATAGCCTTGTAGGAACGTGCTTCGGAAAGGGAGATCATGTCTTCGCCGTTTTCGGAGACGTTTTCAAAGGTGCCGGTCACTGCGGTTTCTTCCACGGGAGCTGCGGAGATGAGCATTACTTCGTTTGCGGAAGCGACTGCGGTCATGCTCTGAGCAGCCAGCGCGAGAAGAAGGACAGTGCTTACGGTCTTCTTCATGCTGAATTTCATTTTTTTACTCCTTTTGGGATATTATAAAAAATTTGCACGGATAGATTATAGCACTACCGGCGAAAAAAAGCAATAGTTTAATGCAATTTTATACACAATTTCGGTATATTTATTTTTATCACGCGCCGGTTATCGGCAATTCCGAACCATTCGTCGCAGTGCACTGTGAACATCCGGATCCGGCCGGCAACTTTGGACACAACAGAAAAAACGGCAGAAACTCACGCAAGCTCTGCCGCTGTTCTTGATATTATTTCCCTCAGCCGTTCACGGCTCGTCGTCGTCCCATTCGTCCCTGCCGAGGCGTTCCCTCTCAGCAGTGCGGTCCCACAGATAGCTCAGACGAAGCTCGGTGCCGCTGCGGATCCGACGGAGGTTTTCCCGGTGCTTCATGAGAATCAGCACGCATCCGACGCCCATCATCACGGCACCGATCACATCATCCGCCAGAAGCCAGTAGGTGATCGGAAACGCAATCGCCGCCGTAATGGGTACAAAGCAGATGTAGTTGGTTGCCAGTGCGATGATTAACTCAAGCAGGAGGAACACAAGGAACACCCGCCTGCTGAACATCATCACAAGTCCGCCGAGACACGCCAGTCCCTTTCCGCCGCGGAATCCGAGGAACAGGGGATGGATGTGCCCGATGATGCATGCGGTTCCGGCTGCCGCGTATGCGTGGTTATACTCCGGAAACAGGAACATGCACAGTCCGATGGCAAAGCACGCCTTGAAAATATCCAGCACCGCGCAGACAGCACCCAGTTTCTTCCCGCACAGGATGGTCACATTGGATGCCCCGGCATTGTGTGAACCTTTCTTTCGGATATCGAACCCGCGGATTTTGGATATGATCCACGCAGGATTGACCGACCCGATCAGATAACCGATCAGACTGCACCAGATAAACGGCATGTTCTTCCCTCTCTTCAGATGAATATATGCTTCATTATACCTGAAAATACACCCGATTACAAGATGTTTCGTTCAGAATCGAACAAATTTACACATCCGAAACATGCGCGACAGAAGTAACCTCAGAGGTTCGCGATGATTTCTGCGATGGCTCCGTCCTTTGCGTGCACCGTCACACGGTCAGCCGCGGCTTTGACTTCATCCGTCGCGTTTTCCACGGCATAACCGATATCCGCCGCTTTCAGCATGGGAATGTCCCCGTTGAAATCTCCGGCACAGATGAGGGTATGCGCGCCGAGAATTTCCTTGAGTCGTCTGACCGCGGATCCCTTGTGCACACCATGTGCCGTGATCTCGAGGATATCCTCCCGGTTGGAGCAGAGATTGCACGTATCCCCGCAGATTTCCCGGACTTCTTTGAACAGCCGGGGCGTGTAGTCCTCCTTCAGCCAGAACACCACCTTGTATGCCCCGTCGATGCGGCTGACTCCTTCTTCGATATCCGCGTCGGTGCGGTTCGAGAAAAGAAACGGCTTATCCGCACGGTACACGGACGCGTCGTCGAGCTTTACATCGGATTTTTCCCGCAGATGCACGCAGATTTTCCGGATCACATCGCCAACCGAGCCGTCCATTGTGAAGTCGCCGAGGCTTTTCTGTTCCGTGAAATCCCAGATCCGCGAGCCGATCATGCACAGCATGGGTGCGTTCGGCTTCACGGGCAGATCGTTTTCGCGCACTTCGTAGTTCGCACGTCCCGTTGCCAGCGTGAACCGTCCGCCGCCTGCGGTAAATTCCCGGATCGCCTCCAGATTCCGCGGGTTGACGCCGTTGTAGAACAGCGTTCCGTCGTAGTCGGTGCAGAGGAGGATTCCGTCGTATTTTTTCGTTGTCATGGATATTGATTCCTTTGTTTTTTCGATAGTATGCCCATGTCCGGCGGATTTATGCCCTTCCCTTCAGCGCGCAGTCGATGTAATACGCCGCAAGGGATGCAAAACCGTGGTTCAGCGAGCAGGTGACACGCGCATGTTCCCACAGGGTTCCCGTCAGAGCCGCCATGCCGGAGAAGAATCCGCGGCAGTCTGCGAGCACTTCGTCGTACATGCCCAGCCGCAGCATCAGCTCAAGCCGGAGGTAGTTGCCGATGAACGCATTGGACTGCGGCACGTTCGGATACACCTCTGCCGGATTGCGGTGGGGCCCGAAGTCCTTCATCATCGTCTCAAGAAGCGCGGGATGGGTCTCCGCAGAAGCAATTCCGAAGTAGAACGCGTAGTACTGGCAGGTTTCGGAGGTGTGATCGGTTCTCACAAGGTCTCCGGCTTCGTTCCGTACCGCGTTGTCCGTGAAGAACTCGCCGTTGTACGACTGCATCCGGATCGTCTCACGCATTGCCGCCGCTTTATCAGCGAGGGATTTGTCCCCGTACAGCTCAGCCGCCGCGTCAAGAGCTGCCGACCAGAGCATATTGGACGGATAATTCACGCCGCAGATGAAATCCCGGTCGTTGCAGCGGCTCCATTCGATGAAGACCCAGTTTTCGAGATTTTCAAGCAGTCCGTCGGCGTTATAGAACCGTTCGAAGAATTTCACCAGTCCCATTACCTTCGCGCGGGATTTTTCGATCAGCTCCACATCCCCTGTGCGTCTGAGGTAATCCCGGAGCTCAAGGATGTACCACATCGACCAGTTCGGGATGTACTCGCCGTTGAAGTGATCCGCGGGATAGCACATCGGGATCATGCCCTCGGGAAGTCCCGGAGACTGCGGCGCCATCGCGTAGTTTTCGAGGAAGCTCTTTTCCACGCGGTTGTCCCCGGTGAAGAAGCGTTCGGAGCGGGAGGAGAAATAGCTGTCGCAAAGCCATCCGGCTCTCTCGCGGGAAGGACAGTCGGTCAGGACATCCACAGCGTTCTGTGCAAAAGTATCGGCGGCGGCTTTCACGATGCGGTTCAGCTCGTCATCCCCGCAGTCGTAAACAAAGTCCGCAAGATCGGGGTTCTCGTACTTCACCATGCCGAAGCCGTCGATTTCAGCCGAGCCGCATACCGCGCAGACTGCGTATTTTGCCGCGTTTGCCTCAAAGCTGAGCAGGCGGTAGGTTCCGGGTTTCAGCGCATACTTGATGACATTGCAGCAGTCGTTGCGGTAGGGATTGACTTCAGTGTACGTGCCGCGGTCGTTTTTCACTTCATCGAAGAGGATGTACACCGCGCAGTCGGTATGAGCGGTCACGGTCAGAGTGAAAAATCCCGTCAGGGTGCGTCCGAAATCGTAGATGCGGTAGAAATCGGCAGCGCCTGCGTCTCCGCGTTCAAAGGTGAGCTGACTTGCTTCGGCACCTGCGTCCTCTTCCAGCTCATCGGGACGGAAGCCCTTGAGATTTTTTTCATCAATATTATAATATGCGCGGTCATGCCACGGGACAGCGTCGGGATTTCTGCCGAGCGAACCGGTTTCGATCACGTTCCCGTATTCGCACGCCAGCGTCGGATAGCCGACCAGTCTCGGGAGCAGAGCGTTCATGGGCACCTCTTCCGTTTCGACCGGCGTCCGTGCGAGCTCTCCTGCGTGGAATACCGCGGGATCGCTGTCGAGACGGTAGCTTTCCGTAAACGCACGCTGATAGCTGAACCGGCGCACGCGCTGTACCTTCTCCGTCATGTGATACGCCGCAAAGTCGCAGGTGTCCGCGAGAATTCTGTCCCTGGATCTGATTTCGCAGGCGAAGAACGGACGCTCCTCGACGGTGTAGAACGTGTTGATGTTCGCGGAATGCACCTCGACGGAAATCACGGTGTCAAGTCCGGCACGATCTGCGAGAGAGTAGCAGTCGACGCGGGAATATCCGTGAGCCGCACGCGCCGGGCCGTATCCGACGAGCTTTCCGCCGACGAACAGCCGGTAGAGATTGGATGCCGCAAGCGTGAGAACCGTGTTTTCATCCGGTGTCAGCCGATGCTGAAAGGTCAGTGTGATGTTTTTCGGGGTGTACAGTCCCTTTGCCCAGATGGATTTCATGATGAACCTCCGCGGTTTTGGATTTATTTTGGTTTCAGTATAGCACAAGATTTCCGAAATTGCAACGGAATCCGAAAAAAAGCGGAAGACCCGCCGTGTGACTGAGTCCTCCGCCGATATTCATTTGCTGTCCCGGATCATTGCCGTGAATCCATCAAGCGTCATCGTCTCCGTCGCGCCCGTGTCACGGAACCGTACAGATACCACGCGCTCTGCCTCTTCCCGTTCGCCGAGGATGAGCATGCACGGCACCCGCTCGACAAACTGCGCTTCCCGGATCATGTAGCCGATTTTTTCGCTCCGCGTGTCAAGCTCGTACCGGATTCCGCATTCTTCCAGCGCACTGCATACTTCTTCCGCGTAGTCCATGCATTTGTCCGACACCGGCAGAACCTTTACCTGCACCGGAGCAAGCCAGATCGGGAATTTTCCGGCGTAATGCTCCGTGAGAATGCCCAGAAACCGCTCAATCGAGCCGAAGCACGTCCGGTGGATCATGATGGGACGCTGTTTTGCGTTGTTTTCGTCCGTGTAGAGCAGGTCGAAATTCTGCGGGAGCTGGAAATCGAGCTGGATCGTACCGCACTGCCATGTCCGTCCGAGGCTGTCCGTGAGATGGAAGTCAATCTTCGGACCGTAGAATGCGCCGTCGCCTTCGTTGATTTCGTACGGCAGATGCAGGCGTTCCAGTGCTTCGCGAAGTCCGTCCGTTGCCGCATCCCAGTCCTCGTCACTGCCCATGCTGTTTTCCGGCCGCGTGGACAGCTCGAGCTTGTACGTGAAGCCGAATTTGCGGTAGATCTCGTCGATCAGGCGGATGACACCCGTGATTTCGTCCGGAATCTGCTCCCGCCGCATGAAAATGTGCGCGTCATCCTGCGTGAGGCACCGTACCCGGAACAGACCGTG
>JAFUQY010000189.1 GCA_017472105.1 Clostridia bacterium
AGCTCACCCGTGTTCCTGTCCAGATACCACTGCACAACCGGTGCGGGCAGCTCGGCAAGCTCCACAGCGGTTTCAAACTGCGCATCGGTTTTCACAAGCGCGTCGTCGGTCATGAAGTAGAGCTCGCCGTTCAGGACTAAATCCGCAGACTTTCTGCGGTACGGCCAGTCATCGGGAAGCCTGCCTGTCTCCGTAACCTCGCCGGTTTCGTGATCGAGCGTGCAGTAGGTGTAAACATTCACGGTCTGCCTGCCCTGCGTGATCTCTTCCCATTCATAGAAATACAGCTTTCCGTTCTCGTATCCGACGTCAGAGGACATCCAGCTCACCTCATGCATCAAACGGGATGTGCCTTCGTTCAGATCCGCCAGCCAGATGGTGCGCCCGAGTAGACCGGACTCGCGGAATCCGTAGAACACACCCGGCGTCTCCGTGAACCGGCATTCCCGCAGATTCGCGAACCGGCACTCCTCTTCCGTGACATGACTGCACAGCGGATCGGAGCACGCATACGTCGCATTCCCGGACGCAGAATCCATGTACGCCAGCATGTGATTGGTCTCCGTCGCGGTTCCGGTTCCTGACGGGCGCGTGATTCTCCGGGAAACCATGAAATAATACTTCCCGCCGCTGATGTAGAAATCCGGCGACTCGATCCCGTCCATATACAGCGGAACCTCAGCCGGAGCAGAACTACCGGAATCGTACACCTCGCGGTACGTCTCAAGCCCCGCGGCGATGTCGTCAGTTTTCGTGCACGACACAAGCGCCAGTGCGAGCAGAATTGCGGTGAGTTTTTTCATAATGTTTTCCTCTGTGATGATTTATTCAAATGCAATTCTCGTGAACGTCCCGTCGTCCAGTCCCATGCGGATTTTATTGACGTCCGTTGTGGTCATGTATTCTGTACCGCCGACCACTTCGGTCGCAAGCCGGTACTCACTGAAATACAGGCAGTTTCCGACCACGGCGGCTCCGTAAAAATTCGGCATATATCCGTTCCCGATGCCGGAAAACTCGCAGACCAGTTCCGCATCCCCTGTCAGGTTGTCACGGTCAACCGCGTACATCCTGCCGCCGGCGTAGTCGTAAATCGCGTACCGGTCGGGATCGTATCCGTCCGTGCCCTTCATGTACTGCGCGGCAACGGAAACACCATAGTAAACCGGATCAAAAACCGTGTAGTAAATCCTGTCCTCGGTCAGAATGAAAGTGAAAATATCCTCATGCGGAAGTGTCAGCTTTTCCGTTTTCCCATCAGAATAACGGTAGAGGGAGCCTTTCCGCAAAGTCCGGTCAATGGAGGAAACGTACAGCTCGCCGGTGTTCTGATCCAGATACATCTCGCTGATGCCGAATTCCGTTTCGATAATTTCCGTAATCTCCGTGAAATGCAGATCCGTGCGGACAACCTTGCTGCCGGTGCGGAAGTAGAAATGTCCGTCGACGACCATCTCGGGTGCCGTCATCGGATACTGCCACGTTTCGGGGAGATACGCCATCTCACTGACCTCGCCCGTCCTGTGGTCAATCGCGGAGAACCGTGTTTTCACCTCGGTCTGCCGGTCGTCCGTTGCGTGGATCCGTTCGAGGAAGTACAGTTTTCCGCCATCGAATCCGATGAGATAGGTCGAAAGAATGTCGGTGGTATATACCGTTTTCACCGTATCGGCACTGAGATCCACAAGGCAGATCATCGAGGACGGATGACTGTACCGGTAGGCATATGCAGTCCCCGGCGTATCTGTGAAGCAGAATTCCCGCAGCCCGGCATACCGGCAGACTTCCTCATTGTCATGCGAACACAGCGGATCGGCGCAGGCATATCCCCAGTTTCCACTTCCGGCATCCGCATAGGCAAGCATGTAAATCGATCCTGTGGCAATTCCGCCGCCTCTGGAATACGTCCCATACCGTGAGAGTTCAAAATAGTACTTCCCGCCGTTCATCATGAGCTCGGGCGAAACAATCCCGTTCACGCGGGTTTCCGGCGCTGTACCGGTACTGACGGCTCCCGTATCATACACCTCGCGGTACGTCTCAAGCCCTGCGGCGATGTCGGTATTCTTCGCGCACGAAACAAGCGCCAGCGCGAGCAGGATTGCGGTAAGTTTTTTCATATCATCCTCCGGAATCATTCAAATTCAATTCTCGTAACGGAGCCGTCCTTCAGTCCCACGCGGATTCGGGCGGCTCCGGGATGCGAAATCGTGATGGACTCCACGCCGTCGATTACCTGTCGGCTGAGGGTGACTTCCTTGAAATACAGGGAATCGCCGACAACCGCAAATTCTCTCAGATACGCCATGTGATTCTGATCAAATCCCTCCGCTTCGTAGACCGTTTCCGATTCCCCGGACGGATTGCCGCGGTCGGCTGCATACAGTCTGCCTCCAGTGTAGTCGTAGGTTTTGTGCATATCCGTCGATGATTCCGACAACTGATCGAGACTGCTGGTGCCGTAATAAACCGGGTCATACGCGGTATAGTAAACCCTGTCCTCCGTGATGCTGAACGAGCAGATTTCCTCATGCGTGAGCGTCAGCGGCATCAGCTCACCGTTCCGCAGGACGTACAGACTTCCGGTGAAGGTATCACGGTCCCCGGTCAGAAGGAAGAGCTCACCCGTGTTCCTGTCCAGATACCACTGCACAACCGGTGCGGGCAGCTCGGCAAGCTCCACAGCGGTTTCAAACTGCGCATCGGTTTTCACAAGCGCGTCGTCGGTCATGAAGTAGAGCTCGCCGTTCAGGACTAAA
>JAFUQY010000190.1 GCA_017472105.1 Clostridia bacterium
TCCGAAGAAAATGCAAATTATTCGTGAACGCCGCGCATACTTGACAAACACCGCAATCTGTGATATGATACAGACAAAGATTTTACCCAATCCGAAAGGAGGACGGCATATGAAACTCTGCCCGAAATGCGGCGCGCATCAGTCGGACGACCGGAACAACTGCATCGACTGCGGCACCATGCTCGGCAAGCCTCTGACCGAAGCGGAGGAACGCGCAGTCAACGAGGAAATTTCGGACACCCTCCACGGCATGAGCGAGCGCACACAGGAGTTTTACGTCTCACCGGCTGACCGCGTGATCGGAATTCTCTGCATCGTGCTTTCCGTGATGATGGTGATTCTTCTGAACGTGTACAGTGTGCAGAAAACCGCACTGGAAGAACAGCTTCCCGAAAACTTCATCGGCTCCATCGACGGCGGCTCCATCAACGGCGAACGCATCATCATTACAGGGGACGGCACGGGGATTCTCTCCGACGCCTACGCCAGCGACGCTCTTGACAACATGGAACACATGGACCGTGCCATGACGTACTGCCTGATCGCACTGGTCTGCCTGATTTTTTCCGCCCTGCTCTTCCTCGTTCCGAAGGTGATGTGGTTCCTCGACACGCTCCGCTACCGGCTGTGGTTCGACGGCAATCCGTCTCCGTCCGATTACTACCTCATCACGACAAAAATCCTCAAATACGCCGTGTTCGCCGTCGGTGTGCTCTGTGCCGCAGGTGCGATGACGTATCTGACCGTGATTCTGTAAAGGAGGCAGCCCTCATGAAACGCACTTTTCTGAACATCGGGAAAGCCGGTCTGGGCATCCTGCTCGCGGGACTTGTTTTCCTTGGGATTCTGTACATCAACAACGACATCGGCACCCGCCGTTCCGCACTGGAATCGGACATCCGCTCGTCGCATAAAATCAGCGATGATTGGGCACTTACCGGCGACATCACCGACTCCATGGCGGCGTTCATTGCCTACCCCGAGGACGGGAGCGACCACACATACTCCATTTACATCAACCGTCCCGGGCTCTCGTTCGGGTACTTCTTCCGGCAGGGCGGCGATCTTCATCCGACCGAATCGGGCATCACGAAGTACACCTTCGAAGGATGCCCCGACCGCGCGTATATTTCCATGAACGAGCGGAAAATCGAGCGGATCGAGGTCGACGACGGCAATACCGTCCGCGTGATCGAGGTTGACCCGGAGAAGCCTTTCGCGATTGTTCTGCCCATCAATGCGGGAAACGTCACGTTCTTCGACCGGGAAACGCCGTAAACAGCCGCAAACGGCGCCTGAACTGTTGACAGTCCGCGAAACTTGTGGTAGAATATTCATACGATATGAAACCGGAACGAGGCTGAAACCATGAATCCTATGCTTCCCATTCTGCTCACCGCACTTCGAGAGGCGCAGACTGCACCGCAGACTTTCGACATCGCCGTCATCATCGTGATTCTGGTGATCTGCACCGGCGTCCTGACCCTGTTCGCGAAGTATAAAAAGTAATCCCACACAAAATCCCCGATGTACCGGTCTGATCCGATGCATCGGGGTATTTTTCGTTTATCCGATTTCACTGTACCGGCATCCCTGGTATGTACCGCGGCGGAAGAGCTCCTTGTCAATCTCGTTTGCCACTTCCGTCTTGCGTCTGCTCCACTGCGGGGCAAGCAGATCTTCCGCAATCCCGTCCCCGGTAACCCGTCCGATCACGGTGTCCTCCGGCAGAAGCTCGAGCTGATCGCAGGTGATTTTCACGTAATCCTCCCGCGTCATGGGGATGTATTCTCCGCTCTCGTACATGGCGGCAAGCGGTGTCTCCGTCAGCACGTGCATGAGGTGAATCTTCACCATATCCGGTGCAAGTTCAGCCACATCCCGTGCGGTTTTCAGCATGGTTTCCGCCGTCTCGCCGGGCAGTCCGTTGATGAGATGCACGCCGACCATGAGCCGCCGGAATTCGAGCCCCGTCGCGGGATCCTTCGTGCTCAGCGCTTTGTTCACATTTTCCGATGCGCGCACAAGGCGGCTGTATCCGTCGACGAACTCCGCGTATGTGTGACAGCGGTTGATGCGCGCGGCGGATGCATCGTCCGTGGTCTGAAGCCCGAGCTCCACGGTCACGGGAATTTCCTCAGCAAGCGAAACGAGCGCATCCACGGCGGCAGGGCTCAGGCAGTCCGCACGGGTTGCGACATCCACCGATACGGCTCCGTCAAACTTTGCGGCACAGCGGTACAGCTTCTCGAGCTCCGCGATATCGCCGTAGGTGTTCGTGTTCGACTGAAAATACGGGATGAACCCGACCGGCTTCCACTTGCGGCACGCGATCTCCATACCGTGAGCGTACTGCGCCTCAATCGTCTCTCCGACAGCGGACCGGCTTCCGGATTTGCAGTAGATGCATCCGCCGTGTCCCCGCGTTCCGTCGAGATTCGGGCAGGTACAGCCGATGTCCAGCGTCACTTTCGCAACCTTCCCGCCGAACCGCTGCTTGAGGTACCAGTCGTAGGTCATGTACCGCTTGTTGGAGTCGGAATAGCGATAGGGATTGGTGTCTTTCTGTGCCATGTCAACCTTCCCACGTATATTTTTCGGATTTCACGCCGTCCTCGCGGTAGGGCTCGAAGGTGATCTTCCCGGTTGCGACATCCACATCGGTGAGGGTCACATCAAGCTGCGTGCCGAGCGTGAAGACCTTGTCCCCGCAGGTGAGGGTCATGAAATCCTCGTTGATTCTCGAATTCGGGAAGAACGCCGCCGGAACGAAGCCTTCCACGAGATTCTCGCACTGCACGAACATCCCGGAGCGGATCACGGAGCAAACGGTGACGCGGAACTGCTGTCCGATCTTGTCCGCCATGTAGAGCGCCATGTAGAGATCCTCGATTTCGCGCTCCGCGGACTGTGCCCGGATTTCGCATTCCGTCGACGATTCCCCGCGGGAGGCAGCCACATTGACGAAATTCTGCACGCAGTCAGGTGTCACCGGCGACTCTGCGTTCAGCTCAGTGAGACCCGTTTTCGCGAGAACTGCCGTGATTACGGAGTGCACGAACAGGTCGGGATAGCGTCGGATGGGTGAAGTGAAGTGGCAGTACGTTTCCGCACCGAGCCCGAAATGCGGCTTGCACACGGATTCATACCGCGCCTTCATCATCGAACGCAGCATCACGGAGGACACCATGGACGAGATGCCCTTCTGCTCGCTTTCCTCAAGAATCTGCATCAGCTTCATCGCGAGGTCGTATTCGCTCACATCAGCCATATCGCCGTCCGCCTGCAAAATTCCGTGCGTGTTCAGCTTGAGATTGTGGACGAAAATCGCGAAGGACTTCATTTTGTCCTTGTCAGGCTTCTCGTGCGTCCGGTACAGGCACGGCAGAGAGCGGGATTTGAACACCTCCGCAACGCCCATGTTCGCCTGAAGCATGAACTGCTCGATGAGCTTTTCGCCGTCGCCGCGTTCCCGTCTGACAACATCCACGGGATGACCGGCTTCATCGAGGAGAATGACCGCTTCGGTGTCTTCCAGCTCGAGAACGCCGCGGCTCAGGCTGTTTTTCGCGAGAATTTCGTACAGCTCGTGCATGTTGTCAAGCATTTCACGCACGGGCGCGTATTTTTCCGCAAATTCGGATCCGTCGCCCTTTTCAAAAATATCGTTGACTTCATCGTACACGCCGCGGATCGTTGAGCGGATGATGGACTTGAACACCCGCGTCGAGAGCCGTTTTCCCTGCGCATCCATTGTGATTTCCGCCGAGAGCGCGTATTTGTCCGTTCCGGCGTTCAGGGAGCATGCGTCGTTCGAGAGCGATTCCGGGAGCATCGGCACAACCTTGTCGGTGAAGTACACGCTCGTTCCGCGGAGCACGGCTTCTTCATGGGTCGCGCTTCCCTGCGTTACGTAGTGGGACACGTCCGCGATATGCACGCCGAGCACCCAGCCGCTCTCCGTCTTTTTCAGGGAAATCGCGTCGTCAAGGTCCTTTGCACCCGCGCCGTCGACGGTGAAGATGATTTCATTCCGCAAGTCATGCCGTCCCTCGGCGGTAATCTCCTGCTTTGACGCTTCGTCCGCGTGGAGCAGAACGGATTCGGGGAACTCGGTGCGGATCCCGGAGGAATGCAGAACCGCCGCATAGTTGGCGTCGCGCGTCAGACTGTCGCCGAAAACGGTAGAAATTCTGCCCTCGGTGTCAAAATAGGGCATGTCGTGAGGTCCGCGCACGGTAATCGAACGGGTTCTGGTGAAATACGGCTCGCCCGACGGTACAACTTCGACCTTGTAGCCGTCCTTGGCACCGCTGTTTTCGACATCCTTCATCGGGATGTACACGATCACGCCGAACCGCTTGGCATCGGGAGTGAAATACGCGTATCCCTGCTGTACATGGAGCGTACCGACGATGGAATCGCACAGGTGTTCCACGGACGTAACCTCGCCCTCAGATTTGGTGACGCCGCGGTCCTGCCGGAAGGATGCCTCCACGGTCACTCTGTCCCCGGTCATCGCACCCATCGTTTTGCGCGGCGCAATGAAGATATCGTCAATCCCCATAGCGGCGAGCTGATCTCTGAACTCCGGATCGGGCATGCAGAAGCCGAAGCCCTTGCCGCTGTAAGAAAACGTCCCGGTGATGACCATGTCGTCGGACGCATAGAAAGTCGAATACCGCGGTGCGGCGGATCGGTGTGCGGCATTTCCTTTTTCGGATCTGTTCGAATTTTTCGCGGACGCTTTGTATCCGCCCATTGCTTTTTTGATGGCTTTTTCTCTTTTTACTTTACTTTTTCTTCCTGCCATAGATATTTCCTTCTGTATTTGAAGTGATGCTGACAAAACGTTTGTGTGTCATGAAGCGGGACGTCGAGGGCGCCGTTCCCTACGGTAAAACCGGAATTTTTGATTCATCAGACATCACGATTGCGTGCCAATTCTATTTTACCCACAATCCATACAAAAAAGCGGAACTTCAAAAAAGCCCCGCCTGTTTTGCATGTTTGGTATGTCGTGCCGATTATTCAGCAGCAGCTTCGGTTTCTTCAGCTGCATCTGCGCCGCCTTCAACCATATCGCCGGTTTCAGCAGTGTCAACAACGTCGATAACAGAAGGATCTGCATTAACAACATTGTCGGTACCCAGATCGATATCCTGAATGAGATAGGAGATGAGTACGAGAACAACGAAAACAACGGCAACGATAGTGGTAGCCTTGGAGAGTTTCTTGTCGATGGTAGAGCCCTTGGTCTTACCGAAGAAAGTTTCCGCACCGCCAGCGATTGCACCGGACAGTTTGTTGTTTGCCTTACCGGACTGCATGAGAACTGCGCCTACGAGGAACACTGCGGCAACGATGAGAATAATACCGATTGCGATTTGCATGGTCAGCCTCCGTGATAGCGTATGTTTTAGAATTAGCCTATCTATTTTACCACAAGTGCAATGGAAAAGCAATAGGAAATTTGAAAAACAAATAATTTTTTTGCTCTTTTATTCGTACATTGCCCCGAGAAGTGCACGGAACGCATCGGAAATGCATCCTGCCGCGTCAATGCCGACGGAGTTTGTCTCCTCGTAGTGGTTCTCGCCGTCAATGTCGCCCGCGTTGGTCAGGTACGGCGTCTCCGGATGCACGATGAAATCGTTCGGCGGGATGATGTACCCGATCTCATCGTTCGCGAGTCCGAGGATCAGAAGGTTCTCAATTCCGTATTCCGCCGCGATGTCAAGAAGGGGAACGGGATTTTCCGCTGTCGGATTTGCCGCGGGTCTTGCCGAGGTTTCATCCATGTACTCACCCGTCACAAGCTCCGGAAAGATCTCGCCAGGGATCATCGCAATGTGAATGTCGCCCAGCTTCAGGACACTCAGCTCCGTCACGAGATTGTATCCCGTCCCGCTGTCGGTGGATTCCCGCGTCTCATTGCCGAGAATGCCGAGGAAACGGTAGTACAGGTACACCGTGTTGTGCATCGGGATTTCAAACTCCGTCCGTGCAATTTCCAGCACCGGCTCAACCACCCGCTCATCGGTGATCTCCAGCGCGTAGGTCAGCATCCGCTCCCCAGTCGTCTCAAGCGCGTACTGTTCATCGAAGACACTGCTGCCGGGTGCGTTTTTGTTGATCTGCCGCGTCATGATCAAGCCGCCGATTGCCGAGGGCATGTACAGCATCCGCTCGCCGGTTTCTTCCAGCAGAAGATCGCTCATCACACCGGGAAAATCGCGGCTGAGCATCGTATTGGCGCCTCTTAAAGATTCAGCATGTGCGGCATAGGAGAACATGCGGATGCCTGCCGAACCGTCGTCGGGGATGAACCGGAGCTGATAGAGATTTTCGTCAAACACCTCGGGAATCCGGCTGTCGTACTGCATATCCGTGCGGGTATAGCCGTAGGTGAGCGTGCCGGGCTCTCTGTCCGCGTGGGCGAGATTTGCCGCCGTGACGCAAGCCTCCACGAGCCGCTCCATGAACGCGGGATTTTTGCCGTCCTTCGCGATCTCGCCCCAGAGTCCGAGCGTGTCAATCCCGGCGTGGCTGTGGGTCGAGTACACATTCACGGACGCGCATCCGGTTTCCAGACAGAACGGCGAGAGTGCGGTGCGGATTTTCTCCACCCAGTCCTGTCCGAGACCGACGCAGTCCACGCCGATGAGGAGAATGCCCTCTCCGCCGACGTCCATCCAGACCGCCGAGGCGCGCATTTCGTCATAGGTACCGGTGATTTCCCGTCCGCTGTCGTAGCCTGCGATGTAGAACGGGCCCTCAAGTCCGTCAATGGAAATGATCGCGTCGCCGAAGCCCATCTGCCATTTTGCCGACACCATATCGTCCGTCTCCATCCGCAAGTATTCCGGTGCCGACGCCGTTCCGCATCCGGTGAAAACCGCCGCGAAAAGCATGAGCACCGCAAGAATCCATGATAATCTTCTCATAACTTCCTCCTCAGAACGCCCCGGCTTCGATCATGTCGACGAGG
This sequence comes from Clostridia bacterium, assembly GCA_017472105.1. The sequence goes on from JAFUQY010000190.1 coordinate 6,992, forward strand.
GAGAGCATCACTGTGCCGAATCGGATGCCGTTGACGTCAGTGAACCACACCGCGGCGGCAAACGACAGCACAAAGAGGACAATCCCGAGCAGCACCGACGGAATCACGGCCCAGCGTCCGATTTTCTTCACAAGAAGCCCGATCACGAGCAGGAAACAGAGCGCCAGAACGAACGGAATCACGCCGTGCGGGTCAAGATCGGCGTCTTCAAGCTGGGAGAAAATATCCGCGAACTGATCCTGCCCCGCATATGCGAGGATGGAATCGATGGAACGGATGAACACCGCAGAGAGCGCACAGACCGACAGCGTCAGGAGAATCGCTGCGAGAATGAGATACGAAATAAACCGCGCGGAAACTTTTGCGGGAGCCTTCCCGGGAAGATTTCCGGTTTTTATTTGGGGTACGGGATCCATAAGGGTCTCCTTTGCGTGAATTTGCTTCCATTAATAATTATATATTCATTATACAATATTCCGCCGCATAAGTCAATCGCTCCCGCGTCATCCACGCAAAAAAGCCGGAGAACTCCGCA
>JAFUQY010000191.1 GCA_017472105.1 Clostridia bacterium
GTGGAACCCAACGTGGAATTCTGCAAGAACAACGAAATCGTCTTCATCGACTGCACCAGAATCGGCGGCGTTCCCGGTGTGTTCTGGTGGCGTGACAAGGATCTCTCCGGCGGTCAGGCAGTGGAACAGACCATTCACCAGTTCGACATCATCCGCTACGTATTCGGCGAACCCGAAGAAGTTTGCTCCTACGCTACCCGCGGCTTCGTCAAGGAATGGGACAACTACAACACCGACGACTGCTCCGTTACCATCGTGAAGTTCAAGAACGGCACCATCGGCACCATTTCCACCGGCGACTACGCAACCTCCGGCAACAGCTTCGACTCCAAGATCATCTTCTCCGGCCGTGACAAGAGAGCGGAACTGAAGATTCTCGGCACCTTCGAAGTATTCGGCGAAGCACCGGCTGCTCCCAAGGAAGGTGAAGGCGGATTCGTCATCAAGGGCGACGGTGCTCTCGGTGCGGCAAGCAAGGACACCACCCTCTACCGTCAAGACGGCGACGCGGGCATCCTCTGCGACCGTACCTTCATTGAAGCGGTCATCTCCGGCGACGGTTCCAAGATCCGTTCCTCCTACCGCGACGCGTTCAAGTCCGTATCCTTCACCATGGCGTGCAACGAATCCATGGCAACCGGCAAGCCCGTCAAGGTTGAACTGGAATAATTCCGTTTTCATAAGCAAAAAAAGAAGATCGTCTCACAGCCGAGGCGGTCTTCTTTTTGATCCGGGATGCATATGTTGATTGTGCAAAACTTTTTGCGTATATCAGTGCAATTTTGTTCAACTATCATGAATGTAAACCAATCTGTACCTTTGTTGCCGCCCTTCTATTGACATTGCGTTCAAAAAATGCTATAATTCAGTCGTATAATTATGTCCATTTGACATGCAAATCCCGACGTCTGCGCATTGCAGCCAAGGTACGCATTTGTTAACGGACAATATCTTTGCAATTCATACCGGAGGTACAGTTATGCACAAGAAAATCCTTGCCGGTGTTCTCGCAATGCTGATGCTTCTCAGCTCCGTATCCTGTGCGGAAAGCGAAAACACCGATGATACCGACGCGAATACCCCCAATGCCGCCGAAACTGCCGGAACTTCCGCAGGGGACGGCGAAGAAACCGCAGCGGAAACCGAATCGGAGGAAGGCACCCTTCAGTCCGTGATCGATCTCTACGCTGACCGCAACTACGACGGATACAGCTTCCGTGTACTCGACCGTTCTCCCGGACACTGGGGCACCGAGGACGTTTACGTGGAAGAAATGACCGGTGAATCCATCAACGACGCCGTGTTCGAAAGAAACAACCTGCTTGAAACCCACCTGAACGTTAAGGTTGTCGAAACGCAGGCAAGCTCTCCCGTCGGCACTCTCAAGACCTCCGTTGCCGCACAGACCGACGACTACGACGTTGTCACCGACGGTCTGAGTGTTCTCGCGGGCGTGGTTGTTTCCAACTACCTCTGCGACTACAACACCATTCCCGAGGTTATCTCCGGCAACACATGGTGGGACCAGGAGCTCATCGAAGGCATGTCCGTTGCGGGCAAGACCTTCATGATGACGGGTGATATTTCCATCATGGACAACTACGGTACCTGGTGCATGATGTTCAACAAGGATATCATCAAGGACTATTCCCTCGAAAATCCCTACACCCTCGTGGAAGAAGGCAAGTGGACGCTCGACAAGCTGGAAGAAATGGCAACCGCAGCTACCGCTGACCTCAACGGTGACGGCGAATGGACCGACGCTGACCAGTACGGCTTCATGTCCGAGGCTTACAACACCTACGGTCTGTACATCTGCTTCGGATACAAGCTCACCGAACGCGGCGAAGACGGCATGCCCTACTACGTTTACGACAACGAAGCCAACATCACCGCACTCGCGAACATCCTCGACGTTCAGTATTCCGAATGCTGCAACATGGGTCTGTATCCCGGACTCTCCCGCGAAAACCACTTCAAGAACGGCGGCGGTCTGTTCTACTTTGCGGGCATGATTAACATCACATCCTTCCGTGACAGCGAAACCGACTTCGGTATCATTCCCGCACCCAAGGAAAACGAAGCGCAGGAAGAATACCACTCCACATACAGCCCGGAAAATATGACCGCATACTCCATCCCGATCACCACCATCGATTCCGCACGCGTCGGCGATATTCTGGAAGCGATGGCAGGCTTCTCTGCGTACACCCTGACTCCCGCATACTACGACAAGACCCTCATGGGCAAGTCCGTGCGTGACCAGGAATCCCAGCCCATGATCGAGCTGATTCTCGCGTCCCGCAGCTTCGACCTCGGCTCCATCTTCAACTGGGGTCAGACCGCATCCACCATCCGCGGCATGGAGGACTCCGGCAAGGTCGCATCCGATCTGAAGAAGATCTCCAAGATGGCAAACAAGGGTCTGAAAAAGTTCATTGAGGAAATGCAGGCCCTCGACGAGCTCACCGCTGAATAATTCCCGCACTTACAGCATCTTCCGTCACCCGGAGGGTGCTGTTTTTTTCGGCTGCCCTTGCATTCGGCGGGAGTTTCTGCTATACTGGAATTACCAGAATCTGCAAAGGAGAAGAGCATGCACACACTGATTATTCTGCGGGGCAATTCCGGCAGCGGGAAAACCACCCTTTCCAAAGTATTGCAGGAACATTTCGGTCAGGGCACCATGCGGCTGTCCCACGATATGATCCGGATGGAGATTCTGCACACATGGGGCAAGGAAGGCGTCGGTCAATCTCTGCCGCTGATGACAGAGCTTCTGAAATACGGACGCCGTCACGCGCAAGTCACCGTTCTGGAAGGAATTCTGCCCGTCTGCGACTACCTTCCGCTGTTTCAGACCGCGCTCGAGGAATACGGCAGCAGAATCTTCGCGTACTATTATGATCTTTCCTTTGAAGAAACCCTGCGCAGGCATATGACCAAACCAAACCGCAATGATTTCGGTGAAGAACAGATGCGCCGCTGGTGGCGTGAAAAGGATCTGATCGGCATCATTCCCGAAACCATATTTACCGAAAACATGTCCCTGCAAAGTGCCGCGGAAACCGTCATCCGTGACGTCTCTGCCGGACAGAAAATATGAAAATACAGCAAAGGAGTACACCATGAACACACGTATGGACAGAAGCCGGCTCAACATCGGCGTTTATCATCTCAGAGAATACGCACGGACCGAGCGGCATGTGAAAGAGCTTCGTGAATGCGGCGTGGATTTTGTCATCTGTCTCAATGACGACAAGCCGACGCTCGATCTCTTCGCAAAATACGGCGTCGGAGCAATCGTCACGGGAGTTGTTCCCGGCTGGTGGGGCGGTGACGGTCACAATGCAGGCACGATGGCTGAGGTCAATCCGCTCGCAAAGTACGACGAATGCGCCGCAGCGTTCACCGATCATCCCGCCGTCTGGGGCATTGATATCGGAGACGAGCCGTCCGCACTCGATTTCCCGCACTACGGCAGGGTTTACGACCGCGTGAATACCCTGTTCCCGAAGCAGTTCCCGTATCTGAATCTCTACCCGAACTACGCGTCCGTTGCCGAAAACAGCGCATCGCAGACCGTGAATCAGCTCGGAACTCCGACGTATGCCGAGCACATCGAGCGGTACTGTCAGTGCGTTCCGGCGGACTACCTGTGCTACGACTTCTACCTCTACGCAATCAACGTCCCGAAAGCGTACGAAAACCTCCGTATCGTTGCCGATGCCTGCCTCAGAACCGGTCGGAGCATGTGGATCGTGCTTCAGGTCAACTCCAACCGCGCGCACAAGTGGATCACGGAAAACGGACTCCGCTTCCAGGCATACACCGCGATGGCGTTCGGGGCTGAGAACATCACATGGGCATGCTACACGGCGGGATGGTGGCACAATCAGGTGCTCGATGAAAACGGCGAAAAGACCGAGCAGTACGACAAGCTGAAGACCGTGAATGCCGAGCTGCACACGATCGGTGAGGAATACATGAAATACCGCCGGACCTCCACCCATTTCGTCAGCTTTGACGGCACGGACTGGATGAGCGGCGTCGGTCAGGAATCCTCTTCCGCACTTAGTACGGGCGTATTTACAGCCGTCACCGCGGACGATCCCGTCGTAATCGGCGAGATGGTATCCCGCAGTGATGACTCCCGCGCACTCATGATCGCATCCGCAGGAGATCCTTACGATCAGAATCCCGGGGATGTCACCGTCACCTTCCGCTGCTGCGGCAGAAAAATCACCGCAATCGGCGGAAACGGTCTGCTCCCCGTGGAAAACTGTGACGGAAAGTACAAAGTCACCTTCCCGAAGAACGGCGGCGTGCTGATTACGGCAAGATAAACACAAAAAATGCAGAACTGACGCAAAAGAATCAGCTCTGCATTTTGTTTTTTCGTTTTTTCAGGATTCCTCCGTCATTTTCCGGGCGTTTTCGGTGATTTTCTCAATCATCTGCGCGTACACGGCAAGCTCTTCCTCCGTGATGCCCTCGCGGATTGCGCCGGAAAACTCCCGCTGACGGGCGAGAATTTCATGCGCCGCGGATTCTGCTTCGTCCGTGAGCTTCAGATGGATGCACCGACGGTCCTTCTGATCCTGTGCCCGGGTGATCCAGTTTCTCTCCATCAGGGAATCCACCGCTTTCGAGACGTGGCTCTTGGCGATTTTCCGGAATTCCACAATCGAGCTCGCCGTATCGCAGTCGGGATTGTTCACGAGGAACGCGATTACGTCAATCTCCGCGCGGGTGAGGCTGTATTTTTCCTGAATTTCATCCCACATCGCGTCGTATGCCTTTTTGATGACAAAGACGCTGTGCAGGATCTGTATGGTTCTGTTCATGCAATCTCCCCTTTCCATGGGGTTTCATTGTATCATTCGAACTGTGCGCAGCGGTGCTTCTTCGTCAGATCCATCGGACGGAAACATTTGCAGCAGCCGGTACACATGGATTCGTCCGCGGCGCCGTTTTTCAGCTTCGTCGGGAAATCCGGGTCGCAGATCAAGGGACGGCTGACGGAGAACGCACACGCACCCGCATCAAGCACATCGAGCATCTGCTGTCGGGTACGGATGCCGCCCACCTCGATCAGGGGGATTTCCACCTCATCGGCGAGCCGGCGCACGTTGCCGATGAAATACGGGCTGTCGGGATTTCCCGCTCTTGCCGACGACCATCCGGAGATTTCCGCCGCCTCGATGCCGCATTCCTGTGCGACTCTAAGAGCCGTCACCAGATCGCGGTGGTAGTCTTCCGTGTTGTTCCGGTCGTCGCCGTCGATTTTGAGGAACACCGGGAAATCATCGCCGCAGGTTTTCTTCACTTCCAGCGCGGCTTCCCGTACGATGCGGAACCGGTTTTCGGCAGATCCGCCGTATGCGTCGGTGCGGTGGTTGTATTCGGGATAGAAGCACTGGGACAGAAGGTACATGTGAGCACCGTGAAGCATCATACCGTCAAATCCAGCGTCCTTTGCCAGTTTTGCCGCACGACCGAATGCCCGGATGACACCGCGGATTTCGTCCGTCGTCATGCTGTCGGGTGTGTACACGGGCAAACCGCCGTTGTTCCCTTCCGCCTTCATCCCGCCGTGACCGAGCTGCATGATGACGGGTACACCGCCGGATTTCGCAGTTTTCGCAAGCACGGTGCATTCGTCAAGATACTCGTCCGACCACGCCGCGTTCTGCCGCTTGTTGCTCCGTCCTTCCGGTGAGACACAAGTGTGCGCGGTGATAATCATGCCGAGCGGCTGCTTTGCGAGCTTTTCGTATGCGTCCAGCTCGAACTGCGGGATGTGCCCGTTTTCGTCCGCGCAGAAGAATTCCGTCGCAGAGCGCACCATCCGTCCGGGCAGGGTGATATGGGGTAATGATACAGGTGAAAAAATCATGTGCACCTCCCATGCGCCGCAAGCGGCTGAAAGAATAAAGATGAAAGAATAAATTATAAATAAGAAAGAAGGACTGCGGTTCAGAATCGGGAATTGATCGGGGAATCCTCAATCTGATACTGCCCGAGGATTTCTTCGTTCAGCACGACTTCGCTCAGGTGCGACTCCACAAATTCCGTGAAGCACGCATCCGCAACGACAGTGTCGTAGTCGGTGAAGAAATCGGCGTTGGCGTCGTCATCCCACGGGCTCTCGTCCATTTCCATCCGCATGACGTAATGGGTGCCGTAGTCGGATTCAACCTTCGTGTAATCACCGATTTCCAGCGAGAACGCCGCATCGACCACTTCGGTGATGAAGTCCGCTGTGTTCTGCGTGAGGTAGTAGCCGTTTTTGTAGTACTGATCCTCACTCATCGCCGCATAAACTTCGTCAAAATCGCCGCCCTGTGCGAGGGAATCGTCGATCGCTTCGATCAGTTCCGCCTTTGCCGCCGCTTCTTCATCGGTCAGGGCGGTCATCTTGTGCGTGCCGGATTCGGTGTAGATCGGGTATCCTTCCTCGTCGTAGGCGTATGTGTACTTGTCGTTGACGTAGATATGACGCACACGGACGTAGTTTTCATTGAGATATTCCGCGCGGTCCGCATCACTCAGAGCCATCTCGCCGCCATCTGCGAACAGATGCGCAAACACCGCGGATGCACGCTCGTCCCGGAGATAAATTTCGCGGAGCATGTTTTTGTTGATCCCGTACTGGGAGAGCGCCTGATTGAACGCAGTTTTGCTTCCGCCGGCGTATTCGGTGACAAAATCGGCGATGTACTCGTCCACGGTATCGATGACGGAATCGGACAGCCTGAGACCGTACTCTTCAAACAAACCGTCGCAGATCAGGGACATCTGCACGTTATGCCGCACCGCGTCGTTGAGATATTCGCCCGCCGTCATGCCGTCTTCGGTGAGAACGGAGGAATAGAACGTGTCGGTGTCCTGAAAATCCGAATACATGGAGCGGAAATTGGATTTATAGGTAGCGAGATAGAACTGATACTCGTTTTCGGTGATGGTTTCGTCCCGGAATGTCATGACCGGGGTTCCTGCCGCACATCCTGTCAGACCGAGAGTGAGAGCGGCAAGCGTCAGAGCAATGGTTTTCTTGAAATTTTTCACGATGGAATCCCTTTCGGGTAAATTTTGTCGGTTCTATTATATATCAAATATATGAACATTCTGTTGCGTGACGGAGAAAATCCGGTGTTTTTTGTGTGATGATCTCACTTCTGCACGATTTTCAGGTACTTCTGGAGCATTTCCAGCAGAAACTCCGTCGAGCGCATGTTCTTTTTCGTTTTCATGGTGACAAACGGCATCTGACCGAGCATGACGCGGACGCCGAGGGTGGGATACACCTGTGCGAGCTGCTGGACTGCCATCGCGTTGATCTGATCGGTGTAGAGCCGGATGACGCCGTCCTTTTCCTCGATTTTCGTGAAGCCCGCCGTTCTGCCCATGGCACGGATCCACGCGATACGGCACAGATTCACCGCCTGCGAATTGGGTTCCCCGTACCGGTCGCACAGCTCGTCGATGATGTCGTCGTAGTCCGCTTCGTTCATGACCCGCGCGATTCTCTTGTACATGTCCATCCGCTGGGGAGCCGAGGAAATGTACGACTTCGACAGGTACGCGTCACACCGCACATCGACCGCGCATTCCGGCAGGGGCTTTTTGACTTCCTCGCCCTTTTCCTCGATCACGGCTTCCTCGAGCAGCTTCATGTACATGTCATAACCGACCGCGTCGAGGTGACCGTGCTGTTCCGCGCCGAGAAGATTGCCCGCTCCGCGGATTTCAAGGTCACGCAGCGCAATGCGGAAGCCGGCACCGAACTCGGCGTATTCCCGGATCGCGGACAGTCGCTTCTGTGCGATTTCGGTGAGCTGGCGTCCCTTGCGGAAGGTGAAGTACGCAAACGCTCTCGTGCTCGACCGGCCCACACGTCCGCGGATCTGATGGAGCTGGGAGAGACCGTAGTTTTCGGCGTTCTCGATGATGAGCGTGTTCGCATTGGGAATATCGACGCCGGTTTCGATGATCGTGGTGCAGACGAGGATATCGACGTCCCCGCGGATCAGGCCTTCCCACACTTCCTCGATGGATTCCCGGTCCATTTTGCCGTGCGCCACCGCGATTCTTGCGTCGGGGACTGCCTTCTGGATGTGCTCCGCGGTGTTGTAGATGCCCTCGACCTTGTTGTAGAGGTAGAACACCTGACCGCCGCGGCGCAGTTCTCTCCGGATTGCTTCGTAAATCAGCGGTTCGTCGTGCTCCATGACGTAGGTCTGCACGGGAGTTCTGAGCCCCGGCGCTTCTTCCAGTACGCTCATGTCGACGATGCCGCCCATTGCCATGTTGAGCGTACGCGGAATCGGCGTTGCAGTGAGGGTGAGAATGTCCGCGTTGACGGCGATCTGCTTGAGCTTTTCCTTCTGTGCAACGCCGAAACGCTGTTCCTCGTCGATGATGATGAGCCCGAGATCGCGGAACTGTACGTCCTTCGAGATGAGCCGGTGCGTGCCGATGATGATATCAACGTCGCCCCGTGCCACTTTGCGGAGAGTTGCCGCCTGCTCGGAGGGAGTCCGGAATCTTGAAACCATGTCAACCGACACCGGGAACGCGCGCATGCGGCTCAAAAAGGTCTGGAAATGCTGGTACGCGAGAATCGTTGTCGGAACGAGAACCGCCACCTGCTTGCCGCTCATGACTGCCTTGAATGCCGCGCGGAGTGCCACCTCAGTCTTGCCGTAGCCGACGTCACCGCAGAGAAGCCGGTCCATCGGGTAGGGCTGTTCCATGTCGTGCCGGATATCGTTGATCGCCATGAGCTGACCGTCGGTCTCTTCGTATGCGAAGGAATCGGCAAACTCGCGGCACATGTCGTCGTCGGGATCAAAAGCAATGCCGGAGGTGCGCTTCCGTCTGGCGTACAGCTCGATGAGCTCCTTCGCCATCTCTTTCGTCGCGGCTTTGGCTTTGTTCTTCGCCTTGAACCAGTCCGCACCGCCCATTTTCGAGAGCTTAACCGCACCCGTATCCGATCCCGCGCCGATGTATTTCGACACATGATCGAGCTGATCGACCGGGAGGAACAGCTTGTCGCTTCCGGAGTAGCGGATGTGAACGTAGTCGCGCGAGCTGCCGTCGATGGTGAGGGTTTCCATGCCCATGTACTGCCCGATGCCGTAGGCTTCATGCACGACAAAGTCCCCGACGTCGAGGTCTGCGTAGGACAGAATCGCCTCGGTCGCGGATTTCTTGACGGTCTTTTTCTTCAAAAATCTGCCGTGGGACGGACGGGACGCTTCCTTGGAGAACTCCATCAGCACGAATTTCGGGTATGCCAGCTCAAATCCGCCCGGGAACTCGCCGACCATGAGGAGCACCGGAGATTTTTTGCCCTCCAGAACCGAATCCGGGATCACCGCACCCTCGTCCGCGGACATTGCCGTATAGCCGTCGCCGGTGAGGGATTCGAGCAGTGCCGTTTTCTCCGCTTCACTCGAGCAGATGACGGCGGCGGTGTAATTTTCGCCCGTGAACCGTGCCAGATCCTCCGTGAACAGCGCGAGATTGCCGGCATAGGCGGACACATGGCGTGTATTGAAAATGAAGAGTCCCGCGGGCGTCATGCCGGTATGGCTCCGTGAGAGCGCGTCGATGTACACCACGGGAGCATCCTGACGGTCACCGATTTCGTCGAATGTCCGCAGGAAAATCCCGTTTTTCATCGGAGGCAGCTCGTACGATTCCACCATGCCCTCAATGCTCTGCTCAACAAGCGCTGCCGATGCGTTCGTGCGTTCCTCACAGGCACCGGAATCGACCAGAATCATCGGGCCGCACGGGTAATCAAGCATGCAGGTACCGTCGGGATAGATCACGGGCAGGTATTTGTCGGCGAAGTTCACCTCAAAGCCTTCTTCAAGCGAGGTCAGCTCACTTTGCAGAACCGATGCCGCACGGGTGTGTTTTTCGTCCGCGCCTTCCACTCTGCCGAGCCTGCGGATGTGACGACGGATCAGCTCCGCCATCTCTTCCCGGATGCTTTTCGGGATCACCAGCTCGCGCACCGGCGGAAATACCAGCTCATCGGGAGCGTCGCCGGAGAACCGCTGGGTTTCGGGAGAGAAGTAGCCCATCCGGTCGATTTCGTCCCCGAACAGCTCCATGCGGACGGGTTCCATGCCGGGTGCGTACACATCGACAATGCCGCCGCGGAGTGCGAACTGACCGGATGCTTCGACCAGCTCCACGCGGGTATATCCGGCGTCGGACAAGGCGGAAGAGAGTTTTTCCGTGTCAAGCGGCTCGTCGTAGGATACCTTCACGCACAGACCGCGCAGAACATCCGGCCCGACCGTGACCTGCAGAACCGCATCCGCCGTCGTACAGATCACACCGGGACGTTTTTCATCCGGCAGGATTCCCGCAAGCGCGGACAGAACGCAGAGACGCTCGCCCTCGGTTTCGTGGGAGGACGTAATATTCGAGAAGCAGTACTCGCGTCCCGGGAAATACGCCGCCTTCACCCCGACGGAGAGCAGAAAATCGCGGAATGCGGATGCCTTCTTCTCCTCCGGGAACAGGAGCACGAGCGGATTGTCCGGAGACGCAAAATCCTCCGCCATGCACTGGAGGAAGATGTGCTCGGAGCCGTCGGTGAGTCCGCTGACGTAGTATGGTTTGCGTTTTTCCCAGACCCGCGCGGTCATTGCGGCGGTGAGGGAGGTATATTCGCGGTTTTTACGGAATATATCGCAGAGGAATGTATAGTTCATGAATACCTTCTTTCCGGTTTTATCGTTTCTGTCGGTCGGAAATCAGAATTTAACGCCGTTGAACTTGCCCATCGCGTCGTCGAGCTTTCCTTCAATCAGCATCGGCACCGCTTCGTGGACGCATCCGAAGACTTCGAACATCTTCTTCTGATCGTCCTCCGGAATCTTGCCGAGCACCCAGTCCGCCATGTCGTATTCCCGGTTCGGTTTCTCGCCTACCCCGATGCGGATGCGCGGGAACTGGTCGGTGTTCATGATGGTGATGATGCTGCGCAGTCCCTTCTGACCGCCGTCGGAGCCGGATTTGCGGATGCGCATTCTGCCGGGAGCCTGTGCCACGTCGTCGGAAATGACGATGATCTTCTCCGGCGGAATCTTGTAGAAATTCGCCGCTTCGGAGACTGCTTCCCCGGACGCGTTCATGAATGTCTGCGGCTTCATGATGAGAACACGCTTGCCGGCGATGGTGGTCTGCGCGGTGAGAGCCTTGAACTTGAGCTGATTGACCTTGATGCCCAGCTTCTGGCTGATGTAGTCGATTGCGAGAAATCCCGCGTTGTGACGGGTGAAGGTGTATTTATCCCCGGGATTGCCGAGTCCTGCCACGATGTATTCGGGAGCACCGGCATCTGCGGGAGAAGCGGATTGGATTTTCCTGAACAGGTCGAAAATGTCTGCCATAAGTACCTCATTTGTTTGTAACGCGCAAAAAGCCCGTTTTTCATAAACGAGCGGTTTGCTTATTGTTTTCCATCATTATATCATGTATGCGCCGGGATGTCAAGATTCACCTTTTCGGCAGGATCTCGATCCAGTAGCCGTCGGGGTCTTCGATGAAGTACAGCCCCATCGCGGTGTTTTCAAAGCAGATGCATCCCATCTGTTTATGATGTTCGTGCGCGGCTTCGAAATCGTCCGCTTCGAATGCGATGTGGAATTCGTCCTCGCCGAGATCGTATTTCTGCGGATGGTCGCGCAGCTCGGTCAGCTCCATTTCAAATCCGCCGTCCTCCGTGCCGATGAAGCAGATCGTGAACGACCCGTCCCCTGCGGTATGGCGGCGCTTTTCCTTCAGTCCGAGTGCGGCTTCATAGAATTTCAGGGATTCTTCCAGACTGGCGACGTTGTAGTTCTCGTGAATGGGCTTGAATTTCATGGGAGACTCCTTTCAATCTTATATCGTACGTTATTTCAGTGTAACCTTCGAGCCGGGGTCCATGGTGATGATCTTGCTCCGGTAATCGCGGGAGATGGGGTCGAACATGAGATCCTCCACAATTTTCGAGGAGCCGAAGAAATGCATGGGAACGGCGTTTTTGATGCGGAAATGCTTCATATAATAGTCAAAGCCGAGGAAGGAATACATGCCCTGCCGGGTATCGAGCGGGAGGAACGCGGTGTCGATCTGGAAATGGCGCAGTCCCTTCGTGTATTCCCGGAATGCGGAGGTCATCTCGTACACCTCGTTCTCGCTCATGCCCGGCCAAAGCCAGAGATTGAGGTCGCCCGCGTGGAAGATGTTCCGCCCATTGCAGCATGCGAGATACGCCACACCGACATCCGTCGACGGCAGTACCTTGATGCGGAAGCGGCTTTCCGGCTTGATATCCATACCCGGCTCCGCGCAGATGTAGTCCGTCACGCCGCAGCTTTCGACCACGTCCTTCGGAATGTCGTGCGAAATGACGAACTTCACGCCCGGATGCTCGCTGCATATACTGAGAATATCCGGATTGAAGTGATCCTCGTGAACGTGGCTGACAAAGACGTACAGCTTCTTGTTCAGCGGAATTCTCGGCAGCACGCCTTCGGAGTAGTCAAAAATAAGCATATGGGTTTCGGATTCCACGGTAAATCCGCTGTGTCCGGTACAGTTAATCAGTATCATAAATTCTCCCTCACACGGATGAAGTGAATGTGAAATCTCCGTAAACCCGTGTATGAATATGTTATCATTATAAGCGGTTTTTGTCAATAGTCCTTTTGCGAAAGATTGATGTTTGGTCAAAAAACCGAAAAATCGCGCAATATCCATCAATATCCATTCGGGGTATTTACTTTTCGTTTTTTTCGTGGTATAATATCAGTGATGCACTGTGCCGTGCGTCTCTTTATTACGTAAAAAATCATCTTATATAACCACATTCCTTCCCCATGCGGAATCAGAAAGGAACCCAGCGATGGAAAAGAACTTCTACGAAATTCTCACACATTTCAACCTCCCTCTCAACCCCTCTCCTTACGGAAACGGTCATATCAACGATACCTACATCGTTCATTCCCAGCCCGACTACATTCTCCAGCGCATCAACAAGAATGTTTTCACCAATCCTCCGGCAGTTATGGAAAACATTCAGGGCGTCACCGAATTCCTGCGTAAGAAGATCGTTGAAAACGGCGGCGATCCCGACCGTGAAACCCTGAATCTGATCTGCACCACCGACGGCAAGCCCTACTACGAAGACGAAAACGGCGAATTCTACCGCGTCTTCAAGTTCATCGACCATGCCGTTTCCTACGATCTGGTTGAAAATCCCACCCAGCTCTACAATGCCGCACGTGCATTCGGCAAGTTCCAGAACATGCTCGCGGACTACCCGGCGGAAAAGCTCCACGAAACCATCGTCGACTTCCACAACACCAAGGCACGCTTCGGACAGTTCGCCGACGCTGTTGCAAACGATGCGGCAGGCCGTGCAAAGGATGTTCAGGAAGAAATCAAGTTCGTTCTCGACCGTGAAGCGGATTGCAGCGTGGTTGTTGACGCAATCGCTGAAGGCAGAATCCCGCTCCGTGTTACCCACAACGACACCAAGCTGAACAACGTCATGCTCGACGACAAGACCGGCGACGGCGTATGCGTCATCGACCTTGACACCGTTATGCCCGGCTCCCTCCTGTACGACTACGGCGACGCTCTCCGTTTCGGCGGCTCCTCCGGTGCGGAAGACGAAAAGGATCTTGACAAGATCTACTTTGTCGTGGAAAACTTCGAAGCATTCACCCGCGGATTCCTTGAAACCCTTCCCTCCATCACTGAGGAAGAAATCAAGCTCCTGCCCTTCTCCATCAAGCTCATGACGCTCGAGTGCGGCTCCCGTTTCCTCGCAGACTACCTCAACGGCGACGTTTACTTCAAGGTTCACCGCGAAGGTCACAACCTCGACCGCTGCCGTACCCAGTTCAAACTGGTCAAGGACATCGAAGACAAGATGGACGAACTGAACGCAATCGTTGCAAAGATCGCAGCGGAAGTCAAGAATGCATAATTGAATGAATTGACCTGAATACAGCAAAAGACGGCAGTTTCCATGGGATTTTCCCCGGAATTCTGCCGTTTTTCTGTTTTCAGAGATTTTTGCCGTAGTACAGAATCAGCTCGTCGTCCTCGATCTCGTGCAGGATGAAGTCGCGGTAGCCCCAGTGGAGATAGATGGCGAGATTGCGGGCCTCCTTCGCTTCGACGCCGATGGTGATGCGCGTGAATCCGTGCTCCTTCGCGTACTGCTCCATGAGCTTCATGAGCGCGGAGATGTGCCCCTGATTCTCGTATTCCTTCCGGATGCGGAGCGCGTTGACGTTGGTGACGGTTTTCCCGTCGGCGAGATCGGTTCTGCCGCTGATCGCGGAGCATGCGGGATCGAA
>JAFUQY010000192.1 GCA_017472105.1 Clostridia bacterium
CGGCATGATCGTGGCAGTGAGTCACCAGATTTTACAGCGCGCGGGACGGGACGATCAGGCACTGATGCTCTCGCTGACCGGGATTGTGCTCGTGCTTCTCGTCATCATCGGGAAGGTCGGAGAACTGTTTTCGTCGATCCGCAGCATCTTCGGGATTTGAACAATATGAACCTGACAGAACTGATGAAAATCTGCGGAATCGGTCTTGCGGCGGCGTTTTCACTGGTGCTTCTACGCGAGCTGAGGCGGGAATTCACACCCATGCTGACACTCGGCGTTGGGATTCTGGTTCTTTTATGGGTGGTGCCGGGACTCGGAGATGCAGTGGGATTTCTAAGGGAGCTCGACGGACGACTGGATTCGGCATACGTCGGAACGGTAGTGCGCGGAGTGGGTGTGACTTTCCTGACCGGGACGGCGTGCGAGATCAGCAAATCCGCCGGAGAGAGCACGATTGCGGGATATATCGAGCTTGCCGGACGTGCGGAACTGATGCTGATGTGCCTGCCGCTGTTCCGCGAACTGCTCGATATGGCAGTGCTGGTATGAGAAATTCTGCAAAAATATGCACTATCATATGCATTCTGATGTGTCTTGTACTTCCGGTCCGTGCTGAGGAATTTACATACGGGAAATCGGATCTTCCGACGGAGGAAGTGCAGGCCGGGTGGGACAGGCTTGTGGAGTCCCTGCCGGAAAATACACGGAATGAACTTGCCGGACTCGATCTGACGGATACGGAAACCGTCGGCGCGATGATGGATCTGAAATACTGGATAAGACAAATTCTGACTGGTATTTCGGATTGGGCAAGTGAGATCCTGCCGGGAATTCTGCCGCTGTTTTCGATGATGCTCTTCATGGCGGCAGTCGAATTGTCCATACAGAATGCCGCAACACCGAACTTGCAGAAGAGCTTCCTGACCTGCGCATCCCTTGCTTCGGCGGTGATGATTTTTGACATGACAAGCCGGATCATGGAAAACACCGCAGAGCATCTGACGCGGCTATGCTCCGTGATGAATCTCCTGACGCCGGTGATGGAGGTGCTGTACCTCGCCGGAGGAAACCTGACGGAAAAGGCTGTCACAACCGAAGCGGTCATGTTAGGCGTCACGCTGATCGGAAACTTCACGGGACAGTTTCTGGCGCCCTTGACGAATCTGCTGTTCACATTGTCGTGTCTTGGCGGTGTGTGTGCGGACGTGAAAATCACGGGCTTCACGAACGGACTGCGGAAGTTTATCATGCGACTGTGGCAGTACGGAACATTGATATTTTCATTTCTGTTAAGTGTGCAATCGATTTTAGCGAAATCAGCGGATTCCCTTGCGGCAAAAACGGCGAGATTTGCGATCGGATCGTTCATTCCGGTTGCGGGTGGCGTGATCGCGGAGGCGTTTTCTACATTAAAAGAAGGAGTTGGCGTCCTGAGAAGTGCCGCGGGAATCGGTGGAATTGCGGTGATTCTGCTGCTCCTGATTCCGGGAATTGTGCCGCTGATTCTGTACAAAATATCGCTCGGAATCGCGGAAAACACAGCGGACGCACTCAGTCTCGGACGAATGAAGTCGATGCTGTCGGACGTGCACGGAATCGTCGACATGCTGTTTGCGTTCGTTCTGTACACGTCGCTGATGTTCGTGCTCGCAATGATGATCTTCACAAAATCGCAGGCAGGATGATGAACGGGTATCTCAATTCAATCATAATTACAGCCGCGGCGTGCCAGATTGCACAGATGATCGTACCCGATTCGGACAGTCTGAAGCGCGGGATTCGCATGCTGTGCGCACTGGCGGTTCTGCTGACGATGCTCTCGCCGGTACGGTATCTGAGAGCAAATTATGACCACATTGCCGCTGCGATTGAGGAATGGCTGAATGACGAAAATACAGCAGAAATCACGGAGGAGCCGATGAATCAGATTGCACAGGCAGTGATGGAGCACGCGGTACAGGCATGCCGGCTGGATCCTGACGGGATGAGAGTGACGCTTCTCACGGACGACAAAACGGGAGAACTCACGGAAATCCAGCTGTTTGTCCGCAGATGTGCGTTCGCTGACCGGGAGGATGCATCCCGCAGATTGACGGAAATATACGGAATACCTGTAAAAATATACAGCGGCACGGGGTGAGAAATGGAGATGACGAAGAAACCTGACAAGCTGAAGTTCGCGGTCATTGCGATGGCTGTGCTCGGAGCGACGCTGATCCTGCTAGGCGGATTGACGGGAGAGAAACCGACAGAAGCGAAGGTGAACTACACGGAAGTCGGATTCTACACGGCGTATCTTGAGGAGCGAGTGGCGAATCTGTGTACGTCGGTTGCCGGAGTCGAGCACGCGGCGGTATTCCTGACACTGGACTGTTCAAGTGAATATATATACAACACGGAAGGTGCGTCGGATTTCCTGATTCTGTCGGGATCGGACGGAGAAGAGGCGGTCCTGCTGCAGGAGATTTACCCGAGAGTACGGGGCGTTGCGGTTGTCTGTACCGGAGGTGATCTGCCGCGGATCCGGGAAACAGTGACCGATCTGCTTGCCGCCGCACTGGATCTGCCGACGCATAAAATCAAAGTTGCGGGAGGATAAATATGCAAAAATGAAATTTCTGACATATCACAGGAACGCGGAGCATAGGATGGAGTACATGAAAGAGGAGGTATCCCACATATGAAACTGAAGGAAATTCCGGGAAAAATCAAACTGCTTTGCAGGAAAATCGGGACACGGACACTGGCGGCGGGATGTGCAGTTCTCGTCCTCGGCGGCGTGATCGTCGTGAACTATATCCTGCAAAAGGATGCAGAAACTGACAATTCCAACAAACTCGCGGTCGATTTATCGTCAGATACAACAAAGCAGACGCTTGCCGCGGATGAAGTGCTCGATTATTTCGCGTCCATCTCCGTTCAGCGGAAGCAGGCTCGCGATGAAGCCATCGAGGTGCTTGCGTCAGTTGCCGGAAGTGAATCCGCGCTCGAGGAAGCAAAGCAGGCGGCGCTCACCGATATGAATAAACTTGCACTGGAGATTGAACAGGAAGCCAACATCGAGACGCTCGTGCAGTCCAAGGGGTTCGCGCAGTGCATCGCGGTCATCAATGAAGACAAGTGCAGTGTCATCGTGGAAACGGCTGGACTGATGCCCGGGGACGTGGCGCAGATTTCCGAAATCGTTTACGAGCAGACGGGAATTGTACCGGATAATCTCAAGATCATCGAAAAGCAGGCGGATGCATAATCGATGAATCAAACTGCATAAACATACAAAATCCTCCGGTAAAATTATCGGAGGATTTTTTTCGGTTTCAGGGGATTTTTCCGGCGGAATATGGTATAATAAAGAAAAACGCCAAGGAGTACCACATGAACGCTCTCAATCAGATCGAGGTCGGCTGGCTTCACGGACTGCATGACGCCGTTGAATGCGCCTTTCTCGATTTCGTTATGCCGCTGATTACCAGTCTGTCGGACGCCGGAATTTTCTGGATCATCCTCGCCGTGATTCTGCTGTTTTTCAGGAAAACGCGCCGCGCCGGGATGA
>JAFUQY010000193.1 GCA_017472105.1 Clostridia bacterium
ATGATCGCGTTGCCCTTGGAGCGGAGCGGTTTCGGCGTCACGTCGGGCATGAGCGCAACGGCAGGGGATCGGAAGGTTGCCATGGAGAGAAGCACGCAGAACAGCAGAGCCATGAAGAAGCCGAGCGTCACGGGACTTTCAGTCGTCTTCTGCCATGCATAGGACTGGCGCGCGGGAATGACGTAGGTGTTGTAGGTATCCTGATCGGCGGCGGCTTCAATGAACGCGTTGGCGGATTCAAATACCTCGGGAAGGGTGCGGTTTTCGCCTGCCGCCGGGTCAATCTTCACGCCGGAGTTATACAGAGCCGTCATCGCATCGCGGTAGCCTTCGTCGTCGGATTCGGTGACTGCGGCGATTTCGGAGATGCCGTCAAGCTGCATGTTGTCCGCCACGGAAAGGGAGACAAACAGCACCACGGCGAGGATGGTACCGATTAAAATGAACGGCGTGCGGCGTCCGATTTTCGTTTTTGTTTTGTCGGATAGCGCGCCGAACACGGGCAGGAGAATGACGGCGAGGACGTTGTCCAGTGCCATGACCATGCCGGAGACGACCTGGGACAGACCGAACTTGTCCGTCAGAATTTTCGGAATGATGTTGTCGTACGCCTGCCAGAAGGCGGAAATGAGGAAGAACGCAAATCCCACGAACAGGGTGCGTTTGTAGTTGAGCTTCATATGTTTCCGATCCTTTCAGAACTTCCGGAACCCCGGAGTATTGTCCTCTTCATTGTAGCACATTCCCGCCCGGATGGCAAGAAGTTTGAATTAATTTGAATTAATATGTAATGAAAAAATCAGCGGCAGGCTTCCCGTTTCCACCTTTTCACTGTTTTTACCAATTTATACATTGACAAAATCCATGGGATGTGATATACTGAACCGTACGTGAAAATTATATTATTATGTAGATTTTTGCTCTTTCCAAGGCGCATATCAACCATACGGACGGATTTATGAATACCACAAAAACTCCTTTCACACGAAACCTTGCCCTGTACCTGATCGACTCCGCCATCGTGCTTCTGTCGTATCTGCTGACTTGGTTTTCCATATCCTTCGCGGACGGCGTGATTCCGCAACTGTCCGCCGCAGTCCCCGGACTGTGCATCATCCTCGGCGTATTCACGGCGTGCTTCTCCCTGCTCCGTGTCAACCGCACCATCTGGCGCTACGCCGGCGGCATCGACTACATCCTCGTTTTCTCCGTGACCTGCTTCAGCGGCGCGATCAGCTGTCTCATCCTCGTTCTGATCGGACTGGATCCGGTGCCGTTCATCTTCAACGTGTACGCCGCACTCATCTCTTCCGCCGCCATGACCCTCTCCCGCGTGGTTTACCGTGAGCTGGTCAACTCCTCCTTCCGCACCGGCGTCAACTCCGGCGGCACCAGACTTCTCATCGTAGGTGCTGGCGTTGCGGGCTCCCGGATCCTTGAGGAAATCCGCTCCAATCCGAGCTGCGGTCTCTTTCCCGTCGGATTCGCGGATGACAACATGCAGAAGCTCCGCCGCTCCATTCACGGTGTCCGCGTGCTCGGCAAAACCGAAGACATTCCCGCCATCGCGCAGGCACAGAAAATTGAGCTGATCTACATCGCCATTCCCTCCGCCACCACCGAACAGCGATCCCGCATCGTCGATCTGTGCGCGGAAACCAAAATCCCCGTCAAGATTCTGCCCTACTACGCGGAAATCTGCGACAGCACCGACTTCATCGGCAAGGTGCGCGACATCACGCCGGAAGAACTCCTCGGACGCGAGCCGATCAGGGTTGCCGATGAGGAAATCCTCAACTTTGTACGCGGCAAGACCGTTGTCATCACCGGCGGCGGCGGCTCCATCGGCTCCGAGCTGTCCCGTCAGATCGCGTCCCATCAGCCGAAGCGACTCATCATCATCGACGTCTACGAAAACAATGCCTACGCACTCCAGCAGGAGCTTCTCGCGAAGTATCCCGATACTCTCGATCTCGTCGTCTACATCGCGACCGTATGCGATTACAAGAAAATCAACGCCCTGTTCGCCGCGGAAAAGCCCGATATCGTCCTTCATGCCGCCGCGCACAAGCATGTTCCGCTCATGGAAACCGTGCCCGATGAAGCGGTGAAGAACAACGTCTTCGGCACCTACAACACCGCAATGGCGGCGCGCGAAAACAAGGTCGGCAAGTTCATCCTCATCTCCACCGACAAGGCGGTCAATCCCACCAACATCATGGGTGCCACCAAGCGCATGTGCGAAATGATTATCCAGTACGCCGACACCATCTCGCCCGATACCTCCTACGCCGCGGTCCGCTTCGGCAACGTGCTCGGTTCCAACGGCTCCGTCATTCCCCTTTTCAAGAGCCAGATCGAGCAGCGCCACGACGTCACCGTCACCCATCCCGACATGATCCGCTATTTCATGACCATCCCCGAAGCAAGCCAGCTCGTTCTGACGGCAAGCGCGATGGCAAAGGGCGGCGAAATCTTCGTTCTCGACATGGGCAAGCCGGTCAAGATCGCGGATCTCGCAAAAAAGATGATCCAGCTCTCCGGCCTCACGATCGGACAGGACATCAACATCCGCTACATCGGTCTTCGTCCGGGTGAAAAGCTGTACGAGGAGCTTCTGATGAGCGAAGAAGGACTCCGAAAGACCCTGAACGAGAAAATTTTCATCGGTTCCCCGATTTCAATGGACTACGCCGAGTTCAAGAAACAGCTGAGTGAGCTCAAGCTGCTCGTGAATGAGGACGGCGTGACCCCTGAAGCGGTAGAAGCGAAAATGAAAGAAATCGTGCCCACCTTCATCCGCTTCGGCGACATGGAGGAATCAAAAAAGAGCGGCGACTTCCTCCTGAGTGACGCGCCTGCCGCCAATGTGGTTCTGTGAGGTGCGATATGTTTACTGATATTCACTGCCACATCCTGCCCGGACTGGACGACGGCTCCGGGAGCTTTGAGGAATCCCTCGATATGGCACGCCTCGCCGTTCGCGGAATGACGGGCACCATCGTCTGCACACCGCACACCAACGTCCCGTTTTCCTACCGCAATCACTGGTCGCCGAAGATGGACGGGCTTGTCAGTCAGCTTTCGGACGCCCTGAGCAGCAGCAAAATCCCGCTCACGGTTTACGCCGGTCAGGAGGTCTTCCTCGACGGGGAACCGGAAACCCTCCTGAAAGAAGGAAAAATCATTCCCATCAACCGTTCCCGCTACATGCTTGTCGAAGCCGAACCCACCGAGCGGAGCGCATCCGTTTACCGCAAGCTCGAGAAGCTCATCTCCATCGGCGTCACACCTGTTCTCGCGCATCCCGAGCGTTACCGCTTTGTCGGAGAGGATCCCGATGCCCCCGGCAGACTGCACGCGATGGGATGTGTCCTGCAATGCAACAAGGGCAGCTTCACCGGCGCATTCGGACGCACCATCGCCCGCACAGCCTACCGCATGCTCGAGGA
>JAFUQY010000194.1 GCA_017472105.1 Clostridia bacterium
TGCCTTTCGTTTATTTTTCATAAAAATCGATCACAGGAATCGATGCATATCCAAAATATGACGCTATTAAATATTATATCATAAAAAATTCCCCATATCAAGAGCGAATAATAAAATCTATGAAATTTTAGTCATTTTTGTGCAGTTTTTTCGGTATAATGCTTGATTTGCCGTATCACCGGCTTTACTTTTCGGGCATAATATGGTATAATCCAGTCAGAAAATCATGACAAAGGAGGGACTGACGTGAAAACAGCCCGCTATACCCATCCGATGGGGCTTTCCCTGCGCATCGGGATTGCCGCGGATTTCCATGCAAGATCCGGGGAGATGCATGTTGATTCCATCGTAAAGCGTTTTGCCGATGAAAAACCCGATCTCATTCTCGCGCCCGGCGATATTTTCAACAACACCGACGAGCATTCCGTCAGAGAATCCTATAATATCAACGGTCTGCACCTGCTCGAAGGACTTGCCGGGATCGCACCCGTATTCTACTCCGTCGGCAATCACGAGCACGGGATCAGCGGCGAAAACCGGGAAATCCTCGAATCCGCCGGCGTTACGGTGCTTGACAACGAAATCACGCAGTTTGGCGGCATCACCATCGCCGGGCTGACATCGGGATATGCGTTTGACAAGTCGCATTACAGTACCCAGCCCGTGCCGGATCTGTGCGTTCTCGATGAACTGAAATCCGCACCGTCTCCGAAGATTCTGCTGTGTCACCATCCCGAATACTGGACGCGGTACATCGCCGGTCAGGGCATTGATCTCACCGTTTCCGGACATGCGCACGGCGGACAGTGGCGGATCGGTTCCCGCGGTGCCTACGCTCCCGGTCAGGGGATTTTCCCGAAATACGTCAGCGGACTGTATCACCGGGACAGCGAAACCCTCTGCGTCAGCCGCGGCATGCGCAATACCGTGAAAATCCCGCGGTTCTTCAACCCGTGCGAAATCGTCATACTGGATATTTAATAATGAAGGAAACCGTTGCTTTATTCGTCTCCGTCAACCCGGCGGAAACTTCCCACACCCTGCTCAGACGCGCCGCTTCCCTGCTCACCGGTTCCGATGAATCGGAGTTTGACACCGCAAAAGCCGCACAGGGCAAGCCGTATTTTCCCGCGCATTCCGGGCTGCATTTTTCCGTCAGCCACAGCGGGGACTACTGGATCTGCGCCTTTGCGTCCCGGGAAATCGGCTGCGACATTCAGCTGCACACCGAACCGAAGCGCCCCGACGCCATCGTGAACCGGTATTTCCATCCCGCAGAGCAGGCAGTTTACGCAGCATCGGAAGACAAACCCGCCGCGTTTCACCGGATCTGGTGCCGGAAGGAAGCCGCCGTCAAGCGCACCGGTCACGGAATCGACAGAACCTTCGCCGAAACCGACACCACATCCCCGGACTGCGGCGTGACCGATCTTGTCCTGCCCGGTGCTGACGGATACTCCTGTGCCATCGCGTACGACGGGGAGTTTGTGGTTGATATACGATATTTATAAAATCCGCATAAAGGAGAACACACATGTTTACACTGCCGCATATTTTCACAAACGGCGCGCTGTTTCAGGGGAACGCCTGCCTGAGCATCAGCGGTAAAGCCTCGCCCGACGCAAAAGTGACCGCATACATCGAAAAGAATGGTGCCTCATTCTGCTCCGCGCTGACGAAAACCGACGCCGACGGACAGTTCACCGTATCCCTGCACACACCCGCACCGTCGTTCGACACATACACCGTCACCCTGACCTGCGCGGATAATGTACATACCATGACTGACGTCCTCTTCGGCGAGCTCTGGCTGGCATCCGGTCAGTCCAACATGGAGTTTGCCAATGTTTCCAATCCCGGATGCAAGGACATGTACGCCGAAATCTCCGCGAAGACCATCCGCGTGTACCACGTTGACTATCCCTCCTTCGGTGCGGACGGCAGTTTCCCGTGGGAGCCGGATACCATGATGACCGGACACTGGTACAACGCCGATGACGATAAAAACCTCGGGCATGTATCCGCGCTCGGCACGAAATTCGTGAGCGATCTGTACGACTTTCTCAACAGAAACGCCGATGTTCCCGTGGGATTTCTGAACGCGACATGGGGCGGCACATCGATGCCCTCGTGGTTCAAGCTGGAGGAGCTGGACAAGGACGCCGCACTCGTGGAACGGATGAA
>JAFUQY010000195.1 GCA_017472105.1 Clostridia bacterium
CCGATGGCGTGAACCTGTCCGGCGGGAATGAAGTAAACGTCGCCCTTTTTGACGGGAACGAAGTTCAGCATTTCCTCGGTGCGTCCCTGTGCAGCGGCAGCGGCGAATTCTTCGGTTGTGCAGCCTTCCTTCAGACCGTAGACGAGGCACGCGCCCGGTTCGCAGTCCATGATGTACCACATTTCCGTCTTGCCGAGTTCGCCTTCGTTCGCGAGACCGTACGCGTCATCCGGATGCACCTGAATCGAGAGCTTGTCCGCCGCGTCGATAAACTTGATGAGAAGAGGGAAGCGGTCGTATTTCACACCGTTGGTACCCAGAATCCGGGCACGGTCGGCGGAAATGTACTGTCCCAGAGTCATGCCCGCGTATTTGCCGTTTGCGATGACGCTGTTTTCGTCGGGACGTACGGTCAGCTCCCAGGATTCCGCGATTTTGTCAAAGGGAGCGGATTTGCCGTAGTCATTCTTGAGTTTACTGCCGCCCCAGATGATTTCCTTGGAAACCGGACGGAGAAGGATGGGATAATTGGGCATAGAAACCTCCGGTGAAAAATAGTTTACGTCAGTTGTTGGCGAATACGAGGGACTCGAGCCACAGTTCGCGAAGCCCGATTGCAAGTCCTCTGTGGGAATTGCGGAATTTGCACCGTGCGCGGGTCATGGCAGGGAGTTCTTCCTCCGTCATACCGTAGCGGTTCATCATGTCTTCCCGGACAGCCGTCAGAATCTCGTCGCACGGAACCGGAAGGTCGCATTCGAGAATGATTTCATGCGGATTGAAGGCGCGGATCATATTATAAACGGCACGGGAGAGAACAACGGTGTATTCCTCCGGCGCGGTACATTCTGCAAGGCGGTCTTCCAGGGTGGTTCCGGTTGAGTCGACCATGAAGCCGAAGTCGCAGGCGTGATTGTTTCTGCCGAGGATGAGCTCGCCGTTGACCATATACACGCCGATGACGAAATGCGGGCTGACATAGTAGTAAATGACGTTTTTTTCGTGATAATCCTCAACGCGGCGCACATTGGACTTGGCGGACGCATTGATGTGGGAGTCAATCAGCACGGTCTGGGAAGGGAAATGCTGCGAAATCAGCTCCTTCAGACCGATATCGCGCAGCTCGGGAATCCGGCGGGTGCAGATGGTGTCCGTCTGACTCTTGTACGCACCGGGAACCGAAACGCCGATCCCGTAGCAGTCGCCGAGGTCGTATTTGTCACCGAGATAAGCGGCGGTGGAGGAGAGGAAAGCGTTCAGATTGTCCCGGTAGGTAAGTGTGTCGTCATATGTATGTGCGAATCTTTCCACCATCGCGAGCCGCAGATTCAGAAGCGCACAGCGGAAATCGCGTGAGGTCAGGTCGAAGATGACTGTGAACTTTTCCTCATTCACGCTAAGAAGCCCCGCGCGTCTGCCTGCCTGAGGACGGACTTCCTTCACCTGACTGATGACGTTCATGTCAAGGAGGGCATCCGCGATCTTCCCGACGGTGACCAGACTCAGGTCGGTCAGCTCGGAAATGGAGGCACGGCTGATTTTCTCCGAGTCCGCAATCGAGGTGAATATGGACTTGATGCTTTCGTACTTGATGCTTTTCAGGCTGATATTGTTCATAGATATATCCTTCCGCCGTGATTCTGTACAGCAGTATGCTGAGATAGAATCATAGATTATTTATATTATACTCAATTGATTATCCGTTGTCAATATAAATGAAAAAATAGAAAGGCAAATTCTAAATTTCTTTGGAATCTTGTATAAATAGGGTTAAATAATCGCATGCTCCTCTGTATATCAGACAAACGCCTAAAACAATCCGGCGCAGAAGAAATTTGCCGAAAACGGTTGACATTTCATTTAGGCAACTGTATAATAGAAGAAAAACGATGATATCAGGAGGACGATCGGATGGAACTGAATGAAATCATGCAGGAACTGGAGAAAAAATCGGCGGAAGTGGATTATTCCGTGAAGCTCCCGGACGCGGAGATGGAAATCATGCTCGCCGTATGGGATCTGGAGCCGCCGGTGAACACTGCCGCGCTGATGGAGAAGGTCGGACGCCGCAGAGGATGGAAGGCCCCCACCCTCATTTCCTTTCTCGCGCGCCTTGAGGACAGGGGATTCCTGCTTTCCTACAAGAACGGCAAGGAGCGGTACTATCTTCCTGCCGCAGAGCGCGAGCGGTACGTCAGCGGAACAACACGGCGTTTTGTGGATACCTGTCATGGCGGATCGTTCGTGAAGATGCTGGACTCCCTGTTCTACGGCAGGGAATTCACGGACAACGACATCGACGAGCTGCTTGTCTGGCTGAAAAACAGGAAATGAGCATGGAACCCAACCGCGCAAGATTCTACAATATTATCTACAACACCACCTTCGACGAGCACGAGCGCTACAACATCGGCACCTACAAGGAGAAAAAACTGCACATCATTCTGAAAAAATACTTCGAGGAAGACACGGCGTACCACGAAATCAGGGTAAACGGCTTCATCGCGGACGTGTGCAGGGACGGCGTGATTACGGAAATTGAAACGTCGGGCTTTTCCGGGCTTGGTCCGAAGCTGGAGGCGTATCTGCCGGAATACCGCGTGAATCTGGTGTATCCGCTGGCGGCGGTGAAATACGTGTCATGGATCGATCCGGAGACGAGCGAGATCAGCCCGCGCAAGAAATCACCGAAAAAGGCAAATGTCTATGACGCGATTTTTGAGCTGGTGCGGATTCTGCCCCACGTGAACAGCACAAACCTGACCGTAGCCGCACCGATGCTTGAGATCGACGAGTACCGCATGCTCGACGGATGGAGCCGGGACAGAAAACGCGGATCGAACCGGTACGAGCGTGTTCCTGTGGATCTGCTCGATATTGTGACGCTCACGACGGACGACGACTACCGCGCGCAGATTCCCGAAAGCCTGCCGGAACAGTTCACGGCGAAGGAATTCTGCAAAGCCATCAGACGTGACGAGCGGATCGGACGGGGCGTGATGAAGGTCCTCGAGACCCGCGGCGTTCTCACAAAAACGGAAAAACAGGGAAGAAGCCAGCTCTGGATGAGAAGTTGATGAAGATTCTCTTAAATTTCACAGAAAGTCCTTGAAAACAGAGCGCAATTATTCTATAATAGATACAATCAATTAATTTCTGAAAACAGAAAGGGAAAAATTATGAAATACGGTATTCAGATGTACAGCCTCCGCGACATGACCGGCAGTGACCTCGAGGGTGCGCTCCGTGCGGTTTCCGAAATGGGTTACAGAACCGTTGAATTCGCAGGATTCTTCGGTCATTCCGCAGAAGATGTGCGCGACATGCTGACGAAGTACAATCTTGTCTGCGTCGGTACGCACAGCGGTCTCGGCGATCTGCTGAACGACTTCGACAACACCGTCAAGTACCATAAGACCATCGGCAACACCAGGTATATCATTCCCGGACACGACCTGAGCACAAAGGAAAAGCTGGACACCTTCATCGCGCAGTGCAATGAAATCGCGCCCAGGCTCCGTGAACACGGCATCGAGCTCGGCTACCACAACCATTCCCACGAATTCTACGAACAGTCCGAAGGCTACTACATCCACAAGGAACTCGAGGAACGCTGCGACGTATTCTTCGAACTGGACACCTATTGGGCGTTCGTTGCAAAGCTTGATCCCATCGCGACTCTGGAAAGACTCGGCAGCCGCGTGAAGATGATCCACCTCAAGGACGGTACTCCCGAAGGGCACGGCTACTCCCTCGGCAAGGGTGCGGCTCCCGTTGCTGCTGTCCGTGAAAAGGCAATCGAAATGGGGCTGGACATCGTCGTCGAGAGCGAAGGCTGCGATCCCACAGGTAAGGAAGAAGTCGAACGCTGCATCGATTACCTCAGAATTCTCGATCCCGAACTTTGAAGTTGTAGGCATACGCCGAAAGACAAACGCATAAAAACATCGTTGATATAAGGAGTGCACCGTATCTTGGCAAAGCGAAATCATAACTATAACATTCCCATCCCGCTCATTGTACTGGCATATTTTCTGTACTGGCCCGTCGGAGTGGTGCTTACCGTGCTGCGATGCATTTCCGATCCGTCCAAGACGGCAAAGACGGCAGAGAAGAATCCCAACTGGCGGGAGACACCCTTCGATACTGCCGCATCCCGGGATTATAAGGCGTCTGCCGAAAATGCCGCATCCTCCGGAAAGACGAATGCCAAAAATAAGGCGCCCGCTTCGGTGAAGCTCCTGAATGTTCTCGGCGTCTTCGTGGCAGTGGTCGGCACTCTGGCGGCATTCAGCGCGGCGTGGACATATTTTGGCGGTTACTGGGATTTGCTTCGCAGACTGTTCGTTTACAGCATTCCCGTCGTGCTTGCATCCGGCGGCTGCTTCATCGGCTCGAAGGTGATCCGTGACCGCGAAACCCGTCTGGCAAGAATCCGCGCCATGATCGGCAATAAAAAGAGCCTGAATCTGCGCCGTCTTGCATCTGCGGCAGGGAAAAGCCTCAAGCAGACCCGCAAGGATGTGCAGTACATGATCGATCACGGCGAATTCGGCGACAGCGCGTACATTGACCTCGGAACGAACAATTTCATGCGCTATATCGACGCGGAACCGGACGATCCCGAAGGATTTGA
This sequence comes from Clostridia bacterium, assembly GCA_017472105.1. The sequence goes on from JAFUQY010000195.1 coordinate 4,637, forward strand.
CTACCGCACGGTCTACGGCGAGCTTCTCAAACAGGAAAAGAAGACCGCTGAGCCGGAAAATTCGGAGGAAACGAACGCCGGAACGGATGAAAATGCCTCCGACAAGGACAATTTCTCCGCAATCATCCGTCAGATCCGCCGTCTGAACGACGAAATCGAGGATAAAGCGATCTCCGACAAGATTGACCGCATGGAGGAGCACACCAGAAACATCTTCGAATACGTCACCGATCACCCGGACTCCATGCCCCAGATCCGCACATTCCTCAACTACTACCTGCCCACCACGCTCAAGCTGCTGGAATCGTACAGCCGGATTGAACGCGTCGGCGTCGCGGGCGAGAACATGAAGAAATCGAAGGAAAACATCGAGCGCATCATGGATCTTCTCGTGGTCGGATTCGAACAGCAGGTTGACCAGCTCTTCCGGAACGAATCCATCGACATTTCCAGTGACATCTCCGTTCTGGAAACGATGATGGCGAAGGATGGATTGGACGGCAGAAAGGATTTCGATCTCAGGGAGTTTGCGGACAGCTATTCCGATCTCATATCCGATGAACTGACCGGCGGATCCGCGGCAGCTCAGTCTCCGGATAATTCGTAAACAAGAAAACCGTCATTTGCCGAAAATGCAGATGACGGTTTGTTTTTTGCTTTGACTTCAGACAGATGCCTTGGATTGTGCGCGGATTTTCAGCAGCTTTTCGGCGTTTGCATAATAAATCTTTTCCTTCACATCGTCACGGAGCGGGAGGGAATCGAGATAGGCAAACGTCTCAGCGGAAGATGCCCACGGACAGTCACTGGCAAAGAGAACGCGGTCGGCGCCGATCTTGTCGATCATTTTTACGGCGAAGTTTTTGTCAAGCGCCGAAAATGCACAGAGAGAAGTGTCGATCCAGACGTTCTCGGAAAGGAGCTTGTCGTACGTCTCGTGCCACATCATGTTCGCTCCCCAGTGCGCGCAGACGAACTTCGTTTTCGGCGAACGTCTGATACGGCGGAGGGCGGCATCGGGATTGGCATACACCCGGGAAGGCGAGAGTGCATCAAAGCCGGCGTGCGTGATGACGAACAGATCAAGCTCAGCGGCGGCTTCGAAAATTTCGTCAAAAACAGGATCGTCGGGCGTGTGACCCATGTACTCCGGATGAATCTTGATCCCGGGAATACCGGCGTCCGCAATCCGCTTCATCTCGCCGGAAATGTCCTCAAATCCGGGATTCACACTGCCGAGCGCCGTGAGCCGGTCACCGTAGTTGGCGTTGGTCTCCATGGCGAAATGATTCACGTTCACGGTCTGCTTCGGATTGGTCGCAATATTGCACACAACCGCGCGGTCAACATGCCATTCGTCCATCTTCGCGATCAGATCGGACACCGTTCCGTCGGTCAGCGGCTTCATGTTCACGCGGGGTGACAGGGAAGAGAGCGCACGGTCCGCGATTTTGTCCGGGAACGCATGGGTATGAAAATCAATCAGCATAACAGATACCTCGCATTTTTTCATAAGTATAAATCAATTTCATGTTCGTTTTACGGTATAAATATGAATTTTCTATTAATATTTGCGGAATTACTTGATATTCTCGGGAATTTGCGATATCATAAGTACAATGGGGTAGAATGGATTTCATGTTATCATTTTATCTTATTACCGGCAGATACCCAAAAAGCTATATCAAAAAAGCAAATAAACTATAGCTAATTTATTATACTTTTATGGAGGATATATGGCAAAGACAATGATTGGCAGCGGATCGCGGAACAATGATGTACCCAAGACCGCTGCGGCATTCCGCGAACTGCTCATGAAGAATGAGAAGTCCGGAAAAGACGGCGTGATGACCGCCAGAGAACGGATTACCGCACTGTTCGACGAAGGTACCTTCACCGAAACCGGCGCTTACACCATGCGTCGGATCAGCGAATTTGACGGAGAAACTCCGGACGAACTGGAAAGCGTGATCACCGGCTACGGTTCCGTGAACGGCTGTCTGGTTTATGCATTCGCACAGGATATGAACAGAACCAAGGGTTCCGTCAGCGAAGCGGCTGCAAAGAAAATCTGCGCATCCTACAAGCTCGCTGTGGAAAACGGCTGTCCCATCGTCGGCATTTTCGACAGCGCAGGCGCATACCTTCCCGAAGGCGTACGTTCCCTCGCAGGATATGCATCCGTCATGAAGGCTGCAGCATCCGCTTCCGGCATTATTCCCCAGATTGCAATCGTTCCCGGTGTTGCACAGGGCGCGGCTGCTGTGATCGCATCCATGTTTGATTTCGTGATTGCGACCGAAAACTCCAGAATCAGCATCAACCCTCCCTTCGTTGTCGGCGGCGGCGAAACCAGCGATTCCGTGGAATCCGGCGTTGTTTCCCTGACCGCAAAGACCGACGCGGAAGCTCTCGGCGCAGCACGCATGCTTCTCTCCTACCTGCCCTCCAACAATGAAGAAGGCGGCGTGGAAGTTCTCACCAATGACGAAGTCAACCGTCTTGTGGATACCTCCGCATATGCTTCCGGCGACATGAAGGCTCTCATCGCTGCATTCGCAGATGACGCGGCTTACATCGAGCTCGGCGGCGAATACGCAAAGTCCGTTACCACCGGTCTTGTATCCCTCTGCGGCACTGTCTGCGGTATCGTAGGCACCAACCACGCGGAAGAAGAAGGCCGTCTCACCTCCAAGGCAGCACGCAAGGCAGCGAAGTTCATCAGCTTCTGCGACTGCTTCGGTATTCCCGTAATCACTCTCGTTGACTCCGAAGGCTTCGCAGTCTGCGGCGACGAAGAAAAGAATCCTTACAGCGCGGAAATCGGCCGTCTTGCAGGCGCATACGCTCAGGCAAAGGTTCCGCTCGTTACCCTCGTTTCCGGTGCCGCTTACGGTTCCGTATTCTCCGTTCTCGGCTCCAAGGCGATCGGTGCAGACATCGTATTCGCGCTTGACACCGCCAAGATTTCTCCCATGAACGCAAAATCCGCGGTTGCTCTTCTCTGGAACGATCAGATTTCTAAGGATATGAGCAGAGAAGACCTCGAAGCAAAGTGGAACGAAACCGAAGCAAACGTCCTCAATGCCGCACGTGCGGGTGAAGTGGACGATATCATCGAATCCGCAGAAGTACGTCAGAGACTCGCATCCGCTGTCATGATGCTCTCCGCAAAGGCAGCATCCGCACCGAAGAGACGTCACGCCAACCTTCCTCTTTAATCAAAGGAGGACCATATGACTTACTTACCTTTATTCCTTACCGCAAACGGTCTGGATCTTACCGAAAAGCTGGCTCTGTCCGGTGAAATGCTCCTCAAGGGCATGGGCACGGTGTTCCTGGTTCTCGCAATCCTCTGGGGCATCATCGCTCTCTTCAGTGTGTTCGCAGGAACCGCCGAAAAGAAGCCCGCTCCCGAAAAGAAGCCTGCCGCTCCCGCAAAGAAGGCAGAACCCAAGCCCGAAGCGAAGCCCGCTCCCGCAGCAGCACCCGCACCCGCTCAGACAGATGACGGCGCACTGATCGCTGCAATCACCGCGGCAATCGAAGCGTACCGTGCGGAAGAAGGTCTCTCCGGCCTGCCTTACCGCGTTGTTTCCTTCAAGCGCAAGTCCGGCAAGAAGAGCTGGACCGGCACAAGCGAAGACTGATTTCCCGATTCTACTATATAAATAATTGTGGAGGCACAAATGAAAAAGTATAACGTAACCGTAAACGGTGTAACATATGAAGTTCTCGTTGAAGAAGCCGGTGCTGTATCCGCTCCCGTGGCAGCAGCTCCCGTTGCAGCGGCTCCCGCTCCCGTTCAGGCTCCCGCAGCGGCACCCGCACCTGCAGCAGCACCCGCTCACGCAGCAGCACCAGCAGCAGAACCCGCAGCATCACCAGCTCCCTCCGGCGCAGCAGGCTCCATCAAGGTAACCGCTCCCATGCCCGGCACCATTCTCAAGCTCAGCGTCAAGGTCGGCGACACCATCAACTCCGGCGATCTCGTATGCATCCTCGAAGCAATGAAGATGGAAAACGAAATCTTCGCTGCTGAAGGCGGCACCGTCAAGTCCATCGAAGCTGCTCAGGGCGCAAGCGTAAACTCCGGCGACGTCATCATCACCCTCGGTTAATTCACACCTGAAATATTCATCTGATTTACCAGAATATTAAGGAGTGAATGGAATGGCTGCATTCTTTACATCATTATATAACACCACAGGGCTTCCGATCCTTTTTGCCGATCCGATTCTCCTTGTGAAGACCCTTGCGATGTACGTGATTATCGGCGCGCTGTTCTATCTTGCCATCGTCCGCAAGTTTGAACCCCTGCTCCTTCTTCCCATCGCATTCGGTATGCTTCTCGCAAATCTTCCCGGCGCAAACCTGTTTCATATGGAGCTCTTCATCAATGAATCGGGTGCGCCCATCAATCTTCAGCAAATCGTTGAACAGGGCAACCTGATTGACTTCCTCTATCTCGGCGTCAAGCTCGGTATCTACCCGTCCCTGATCTTCATGGGCGTAGGTGCCATGACTGACTTCTCCGCGCTGATTGCAAACCCGAAGTCCCTGATGATGGGTGCGGCTGCTCAGCTCGGCGTATTCGTTGCCTTCATCGGCGCGCTCTTCCTCGGATTCACTCCCGAACAGGCTGCTTCCATCGGTATCATCGGCGGCGCTGACGGTCCTACGGCGATTCTCGTCACCAAGACCCTCGCTCCCGAACTCCTCGGTGCTATCGCAATCGCGGCGTACAGCTACATGGCTCTGATCCCGATCATCCAGCCCCCGTTCATGAAGCTCCTCACCACCAAGCAGGAACGTGCCATCGTGATGACCAACCTCAGACCCGTTTCCCAGAAGGAAAAGGTGCTCTTCCCGATCATCGTTACCGTGGTTGTCAGCATCATCGTTCCGGACGCGGCTCCGCTGGTCGGCTTCCTCATGCTCGGTAACCTTCTCAACGTCAGCGGCGTAACCGACCGTCTCTCCAAGACCGCGCAGAACGAGCTGATGAACATCGTTACCATCTTCCTCGGCGTATCCGTCGGTGCTACCGCGAATGCCGACAACTTCCTCGCACTCAGCACCATCAAGATCATTATCCTCGGTCTCACCGCGTTCTGCATCTCCACTATCGGCGGTCTGCTCGGCGGTAAGATCATGTGCTGGCTCACCAAGGGCAAGATCAATCCTCTCATCGGCTCCGCAGGTGTATCCGCTGTTCCCATGGCGGCACGTGTTGCTCAGGTAGTCGGTCAGAAGGAAAACCCCGCAAACTTCCTTCTCATGCACGCAATGGGTCCCAATGTAGCCGGTGTTATCGGTTCCGCCGTTGCGGCAGGCGTATTCCTCTCCTACTTCGCGTAAACGGGAATACATATCAATATTACGAAAGGAATCTTATCATATATGGCTAAAGTAAAAATTACGGAAACCGTGCTCCGTGACGCCCATCAGTCCCTGATCGCTACCAGAATGACCACCGAAGAAATGCTTCCCATTCTGGAAGAAATGGACAAGATCGGCTATCACTCCCTCGAAGCATGGGGCGGCGCTACCTTTGACTCCTGCATGCGCTTCCTCAACGAAGACCCGTGGGACAGACTCCGCAAGAGCCGCGCGGCTGCAAAGAACACCAAGCTCCAGATGCTGTTCCGCGGTCAGAACATCCTCGGCTACCGTCACTACGCGGACGACGTTGTTGAATACTTCGTTCAGAAGTCCATCGCAAACGGTATCGATATCCTGAGAATCTTCGACGCGCTCAACGACGCAAGAAATCTCAAGACCGCAATCACCGCTACCAAAAAGGAAGGCGGTCACGTTCAGGCTGCGATTTCCTACACCATCAGCCCCGTTCACTCTTCCGAATCCCTCGCAGAATACGCGAAGCAGCTGGAAGAAATGGGCGCGGACTCCATCTGCATCAAGGACATGTCCGGTCTTCTGACTCCTTACACCGCCTATGATCTTGTCAAGGCGATCAAGAGCGAAATCAAGATTCCCGTACAGCTCCACACCCACTACACCACCGGTCTCGCTTCCATGACCATCCTCAAGGCGATTGAAGCGGGCGTTGACATCGTTGACACCGCAATCTCCCCGATGGCTATGGGTACTTCCCAGGCGCCGACCGAAGCAATCGTTGCAACCCTTCAGGGCACCGAATACGACACCGGTCTCGATCTTGCTCAGCTCGACAAGGTCTGCAAGTATTTCACTCCCAGACGTGACGAATACCTGTCCTCCGGTCTGCTCGATCCCAAGGTGCTCAAGGTTGAC
>JAFUQY010000196.1 GCA_017472105.1 Clostridia bacterium
ATATCTTTGAAACACAGATTGAAAATCTGAAAAAAGTTACCGGCGGTTATGTGCCGGAAAACATCACGTTCTTCACCTACGCCAAGCTGATGCTCATGAGTGAAACGGAGCTGGCGGAAATCAAGCCGGATTACATTATCCTCGACGAATTCCATCGCGCAGGTGCCGAAATGTGGGGCGAGGGTGTGCAGAATCTGCTGAAAATCTATCCGGACGCGCGTCTTCTCGGTCTGTCCGCGACCAATATCCGCTATCTTGACAATCAGCGCGATATGGCGGATGAGCTGTTCGACGGTAATGTGGCATCGGAAATGACCCTCGGCGAAGCCATCGTCCGCGGCATTCTGAACCCGCCGAAGTATGTGCTGTCGGTGTTTTCGTATCAGAAAGACTTCGAAAAATACCGGCGCAAGGTCCGTCAGGCGAAAAACAAGGCTGTGCGTGATGCGGCAGAGGTGTATCTCGATGCCCTGCGCCGTGCACTTGATATGGCTGACGGTCTGGACGAGATTTTCGCCAAGCACATGAGTGAACCTCACGGGAAATACATCGTCTTCACCGCCAACGCAGAGCACATGAGTGAGATGATCGGCAAAGTGCCGGAGTGGTTCGAAAAGGTTGACAAGCATCCGAACGTCTACTCCGCGTACTCCGACGATCCCGCCACCTCACAGGCGTTCGCGGATTTCAAAGCGGACAATACCGACCACCTGAAGCTCCTGTTCTGCATCGATATGCTCAACGAAGGCGTTCACGTGGACGATATCGACGGTGTCATCCTGCTCCGTCCGACGATTTCTCCCATCATATATAAACAGCAGATCGGCCGCGCGCTGTCAGCGTCAAGCAAAACGAACGCGGTGATCTTCGATATCGTCAACAATTTTGAAAACCTGTACAGCATTTCCGCCATTCAGGAAGAAATGCAGGTCGCCGTCAACTACTACCGCGATCTCGGCGAAGCAGATGCAGTCGTCAACGAACACTTCCGTATCATCGACGAAGTGCGCGACTGCAAGGCACTGTTCGATTCCCTGAACGATACCCTTGAAGCCTCGTGGGATGTGATGTACGGGCATGCGAAGACGTATTATGAACGGAACGGCAATCTGAACGTGCCGAAGCGGTATAAAACTCCCGACGGATACTCCCTCGGGACATGGATCATGACCCAGCGCAGGGTGAAAAGCGGGCAGATTTCCGGTCATCTCAGTGAGGACAGAATCCGGAAACTGGACGGGATCGGTATGATCTGGCAGAGCATCTCCGACATGAACTGGGAGAGAAACTACGCCGCGCTGAAAGCGTATCACGCGGAATACGGCAATATCGACATCAAAGCCGATTATGAAACCGACAGCGGCATCGCGCTCGGCTCATGGATTTCGAATCTCCGCACATGGCGTGCAGGCGGCGTGAAAGTGCAGTATCTGACCCCTGAGCGGATCGGTCAGCTCGATGAACTCGGCATGATCTGGGACAAGCTGGACTATCTGTTCGAGAAAAACTATGCCGCCGCCGCGAAGTATTACAAAACGCATGGAAATCTGGATATTCCCGCGGATTATGTCTGCCCGGAAACGCAGCTGAAGCTGGGCGTGTGGATCCATAATCTGCGTCAGAAATACAAAAATGATCCCGCATCTGTTGCGTCGGACAAGAAACAGCGTCTCGAAGCGATCGGAATGGAGTGGGAAAACAAATATGTCCGCCAGTGGAACGAAGGTCTCCGCGAAGCGGCATCCTATTATGAAAAACACGGAAATCTGAATGTTCCGAGCACATACCGCTCACCCGGCGGATTCCGTCTGTACAGCTGGCTGTCGAACCGGCGTGAGGAATACACCGCAGGCAGGCTGTCCCGCGAACGGGAAGAGGCGCTGAATGCACTCGGTATGGTCTGGACAAAGCCGGATTCGTGGCAGATCCGTTATCAGCTTGCCAAGGAATACAGCGGCAGATACGGCTCCGTGACGAAAATGCCCCCGGACTATAAACCGAACGGCATCTGGCTGTATAAATGGCTCAACGAACAGAAGCAGATTTACCTCGGCAAGCGGAAGGGAAAATCGCTGTCGGAGGAGCAGATGAGAAAATTAACGGAAATCGGTATGGAGTGGTAGAGATGTACAGAAATTTCATCAAACGGTTCGGGGATATCATTTTATCCCTTCTTGCCGTAATAATCCTCGCCGTTCCCATGCTCATCATCGCCGTCATTGTGAAGCTGACCTCAAAAGGTCCCGTCCTGTTCTGGCAGAAGCGGATCGGGAAGGGGAAGACGACGTTCATGATGCCGAAATTCCGCTCGATGTACACGGAAACCCCGTCCGATATGCCGACGCACCTTCTCATGGATCCCGCAAAATGGATCACACCCGTCGGAAAAGTGCTCAGGAAAACGTCCCTCGATGAGCTGCCCCAGATTTTTTCGATTCTCCGCGGTCACATGTCCGTCATCGGTCCCCGTCCTGCGCTGTGGAATCAGGACGACCTCATCGCAGAGCGGGATCAATACGGCGCCAACGACATCCGCCCCGGACTCACCGGCTGGGCACAGATCAACGGCCGGGATGAGCTCCCGATTGAGGTGAAAGCGAAGTTTGACGGGGAATATGTCGAGAAAATGAGCTTTGCTTTCGACTGCCGGTGCTTTTTTGGGACGATCGGAAAGGTTCTGAAGCATGACGGGGTTGTGGAAGGCGCGGCTCAGACGGAAGAAAAACAGAAGGAACCTGTCTGGAAATGAAGATTCTC
>JAFUQY010000197.1 GCA_017472105.1 Clostridia bacterium
CTCCGCAAAAACTTTAGACTGACGAGGTGCAGTGGTCTAAAGGGAGTCTGTTGATATGGGTTCGTCAGCTTCAGGGGGATTTTTTTATGACTATGTGCGGTTTTGGTTTTTCGATAGCTTTCTACGGATGCAATTGCGGATTGCAGCTTAGGGTGCGTAGACGAAATACTCCGTCCGAATTATCAGGAAACCGTAAGCGAGTTCGCAGGGACCGCCGAGACCCTGCTCACAGCAGCCGTGAAGCGATTGCGGAATTTCGTTATTTCGGGGTATTCTTGGTCTTGGCTCACGCGCGCCGGGGAGAATACCTCGATTTCGTTATTTGAAGGTATTCTTGGTCTTGGCTCACGCGTGTCGGGGAGTGATGACGTCATTTTCGTAGGGTCGACCCTTGCGGTTGACCGCTGAACAAACCTAAGTGATGCATATGTTCTCACCCACGCGTCGGTTCATGCCAACTCCGGCTTCACTTCCTCAGCAATTCCCGCCGATATCGGAGTAAATCTTCACTCTTTCCTCGAGCGTCGGGTGTGCGGTTTTGGTTTCGTCGGAGAACATGGAGTCTCTGACATCCGCGGAGGCGGCGATTTCGTGACCGATCAGGGCGTAGGTTGCGGTTCTGAGGTGCGCGTATGCGGGATCGGCGAGTGCCTGACAGATGAAGGACTGACGCGGAGAGTTGATATCCTCGCCGGAGATTTCGTAAAGTCCCCGTTCTGCGCACAGATCCATGACGCGTCTGAGCTGTTCCTTGGTATTCCGGGAGGGCATATAGGTCACGGCGTCAAATCCGCAGTCTGCGAGGGTATCGAACAGTTCGGGAAGGTAATCGTCCTCGAACTTCTGCGCCTTTTTATCGCCTGTGGGAGATTCGCCGACGTCACCGAGGTACGCGTATGCGGAGATTGCGCCCAGCTTCTTTGCGAGAGCGGTGAATTCGCGGATGTTCATGCATTCCTCGGTCGCGTCCACGTAGAACTTTTCAACAAGGCTGGACTTGAGCACGCCGAGAATATCGAATTCGTAGAAGTTTTCGGGTGCGTCGATGAGCTTCTGACGGGTCTTTTCCGCCATTTTCTTACCGCAGAGGGTATCAATGAAGTCGCACGCCGCCGCTCTGTCGGGATATTTTGCGGTGATTTTCTTGGTCAAACCGTAGCAGATGTGTCTTTCGGTCACGCTTCCGCCTTCGTCTGCCATGGAAAGCGGGTACACGTCGGCATCGAAATCGAGCGTGATGCCGAAGGGTTCGGTGAGCGCGGTGATATTTGCGCACATCTTCCGGTTGCGTACATTTCTCTTTTCGCGCACAGTTTTCAGCACTTCCTCAGCCGCGTCGATGTTCTGATGCGGGATGCCGTGCATGGCGAGATACGCGCAGGAGCACTGGTCGGGGTTATTGATCTTTTTGCCGGTGAGAGGTGTGCCGTCAACGTTCACTCTGCACTCAAAACCGCAGGTGATGGGCATTTCCATGATCTCGCCGGCTTTGATGAACTCTCTCAGACCCGCAACGGAGTCATGGTCCATGATGCCCGCGGTGCGGAGTCCGGCATTCCACGCATAGAACACCGCAGACGTAGGGGTATAGGGAGAGAAAGAATAGCTGGTGTGGATGTGGTTGTTGACGAAGATGCCCCGCTCGGGAGTTTCGATCTCGCCGGCGTTGATTTTCGCCTTGATTTCTGCCAGAGCCGCCAGCCGCTGTTCAGCGGAAACATCGGTACGGCCGATCATGTCAAGAAGCGCGGTTGTTTCCATGGTTTTGCCCTTTCTGTTGTGATAAAAGATTCTTAATTTCCGTCATAGCACACGAACAGCTTTTCATCCGGATCTTTTCCGTAGAAGAACCGGTATGCCGCCGTGTATTTTTCCCGTTTCTGCCGTGCCTCGTCGGAGTCAAAGCGGAAATTCTTCCGTCTCACGCCGCGGAGCATGACATTTTTCGGGGTATCCTCGGGGTCGATCAGCTCGGTGGCGTCGGTTTTATAGCCTTCCGCTTCGAGCTTGAGGAGTCTGAGGGCATCGGTTGCCGCCGTCGCGAGCTTCTGTCTGAGAATCGAACGGTCGGCGATGAAGTCCAGCTCGGGACAGTCCATATCGTTGTTGAGCCGGTGATGACAGCACGGCGTGGACAGAATCACATCCGCACGGTGACGGGACGCGAAGCTGAGCACGATATCGGTCGCGATGTCGCACGCATGCAGGGAGATGACAAGATCGGGCGCTCTCTCGGGTGTGAAGTCATCAATATTCATGCACAGAAACTCCATCCCGGTCATGCCCGCCGCCTTTGCAACGTCATTGCAGAAATCCATGACGCTCTGCTTGAGGTCCACGCAGGTCATTTTCACGTCCCGTCCGCAGACCGCGGTGAGCACATGATACGCCGCGAAGCTGAGATAGCTCTTGCCGCAGCAGAGATCGCAGACGTAGAGGGTGCCTTCCCGGTTCAGCTTCTTTTCCGCCTCGACGATATACTCGGAAAACCGGCAGATCTGGCGGAATTTTGACTGTTTTTTATCGTGGATGCGTCCTTTTTCATCGGAAACGCCGAGCGCCTTGAGGAACGCTTCTTCCCCGGTGAGGAGGCGGTTCTTTTCCCGGTCGTTTTTCACTTCATTTTCCGTGGATTTCGCAGCCGCGTCGCCGATTTTTCCCTTTTTGAGGAGCGTGACCGCGCCTTTTTTCGAGATCATCACGGATGCGTTCCCGGTTTTATCGGTGAGATCGGCTTTTCTGTATGTATCGAAATACCGCTCGACGGCATCTTCCAGCCGATCGGCAGGCACGTTTTCCTGCGAAACTCTGCCTTCGGTGAGGGAGGTTTCAAACTGCACGACGGATGCGCCGCCGATCTGACGGAGAGTTCCCCTGCACTTGATGCAGTCACCGCCGGTGGGAGCATGGAACGTGAGGCTGACAAGGGTGCCCGCAGTCATACTCTGCTTCACGAGAGCGGCAAAGGAAGTGATTTTTTCGTTTTTCATAATTCAACAGACGGAGTATTATGATTCCGTTTTTTTGCTTTTCTTGAATTCGAATCTGCTTTCGGTTCCCTTGAAGATGCGCTTGATGTTGGGGATATGCTTGATGACGACGATGATGGCAATGCCGAGCGCGATGAACTCGATGAGGCTGAGGCCGGTGTTGTTCATGCGGTTGAGGATGAGCGGGAAGAGCATGGAGCAGAGCACAGAACCGAAGGAGATATACTTGGTGCACGCCACGGACGCAACGAAGATGACGAGGAGGATGCAGAAGATGCGCCAGTCGAGCATGAGAAGGAGGGATGCGAGACAGACGACGCCCTTGCCGCCCTTGAAGCGGTAGAACACGGGGTAAATATGTCCGATGAAGCATGCGAATGCTGCGATATACGCGGTGAGGTAGCCGAAGACGCACCATCCGATCATGACGGCGGCGACGGTTTTTAAGATATCGCCGAGGAAGGTGATGATGGCTGCCTTCTTGCCGTAGGTACGCATAACGTTGGTGAATCCGGCGTTGCCGCTGCCGTGATCACGGACGTCGTCGTGGTACATTTTTCCGGAAACGATGATGGCGGTATTGATACTGCCGAGGAGGTAGGGGATGCCGACATAGACGAGGATGAGTGCAAGGCTTGCCCAGAGAGGAATATTCTTCCAGTAGTAGCCGATCAGGCCGGTGAAGCCCATTTCATATTTCAAAAACAGATGCAGCATTATTTATCCTCTCCCTCGCCCTTCTGACGGATGATGAGTCTGATCGGAGTACCGCGGAAACCGAAGGTCTGGCGGAGGCAGTTTTCGAGATACCGCTGGTAGGAGAAATGGAACAGCTCGGCGTTGTTGCAGAAGATGACGAACGTCGGCGGAGCCACCTGAGTCTGGGTCATATAGTAAATCTTGAGTCGTCTGCCCTTATCGGACGGGGGCTGAACTCTGGCAACGGCGTCCGCGAGCACGTCATTGAGCATACCGGTGGAGACGCGCATATTGGTCTGGTTATGGACGTAGTTGATCTGTTCGAACAGCTTATCGACGCGCTGACCGGTCTTTGCGGAGATGAACATGATGGGCGCGTAGGTCATATAGGACAGGGAGTCGTAGATTTTCTTGGTGAAATCGTTGGTGGTATCGTTGGACTTGTCGATGGAGTCCCACTTATTGATGCAGATGATGGATGCTTTTCCGGCTTCATGCGCGATACCGGCGATTTTTTCGTCCTGTTCGGTGACGCCTTCATTGGCATCGACCATGAGAAGGCAGACGTTCGCTCTCTCGACAGCCATTTTTGCGCGGAGCACGCTGATCTTTTCGATTTTGTCGTCGACTCTGGACTGGCGTCTGATGCCGGCGGTATCGATGAAGTTATACTTGCCGTGATCGTTTTCGAAGTAGGTATCGATGGCGTCGCGGGTAGTGCCGGGGATATCGGACACGATGCATCTTTCGTCGCCGAGGATACGGTTGACGAGGGAGGATTTGCCCGCGTTCGGCTTACCGATGACGGCAACAGACACGGTATCGTTATCCTCGTCCTCTTCCTCGAAATCGCCGAGTGCGTCCAGGCATGCGTCAAGGACATCGCCGCTTCCGCTTCCGTGGAGGGAGGAAATCGCGATGGGATCGATATCGAAGCCGAGCTCATAGAACTCGTAGAATTCGGGCGCGACGTCACCGATTTTGTCGGACTTATTGATGCACGGAACGACGGGCTTGCCGGATTTCTTGAGCATGAGCGCGATATCCATGTCATCGGCAAGAAGGCCGGTACGGATGTCGCACATGAAAATGATGACATCGGCCGTATCAATCGCGACCTGCGCCTGTTCACGCATCTTCTTCAGAATGATGTTGTCCGTCTTCGGCTCAATCCCGCCCGTATCGATCACAACGAGCGTTCTGCCTCTCCATTCGGTTTCTCCGTAAATCCGGTCTCTCGTAATGCCCGGACAGTCTTCCACGATCGCACGTCTCTCGCCGATCAGTTTATTGAAAAGTGTGCTCTTGCCGACATTCGGACGTCCGACAATCGCAATCACAGGCTTTGCCATTTTTCTGTTCTCCGTTTCTGTTAGGTTAGGTTGTTAGTAAAGAGGAGTACGGGTCGCTTTTTGAAAAAAGCTCCGCAAAAACTTTCGACTGACGAAGTCGGTCAGCTGACAGAAGTGCAGTGGTCTACGGGGAGTCAGTTGATATGATTTCGTCAGCTTCAGGGGGATTTTTTATGACTATGTGCAGTTTTGATTTTTTGATAGCTTTCTACGGGTACAATTGCGGATTGCAGCTGAGGGTGCGCAGACGAAATATTCCGTCCGGATTATCAGGAAACTGTACGCGAGTTCGCAGGGACCGCCGAGACCCTGCTCACAGCAGCCGTGGAGAATACCTTGATTTCGTTATCTAAGGGTATTCTTGGGTTGGGCTCACGCGCGCCGGGGAGGATGACGTAGTTGTTCGTAGGGGCGATTCACGAATCGACCGACGGGAAATCCGCGCTCCTCATGCATTCAGCACAATCTTCTCCACCAACTCCGCGCCGTCGTTTTCGACAAACTCAATCTTCACGCCCAGCTGATCCGCAAGCCCGTCGGGAGTCATGCCGCAGAGGAAGAG
>JAFUQY010000198.1 GCA_017472105.1 Clostridia bacterium
ACCAACTACGGTCTTTCCGAATCCATCGGCCCCGGCTGTGTTCACCTCGGCGTGGAAAACATCCACAAGGTCGGCGCAATCGGTATTCCCGGCTATCTCTGGGAGGCGGAAATCGTATCTCCCGACGGCAAGCCCGTGGAAGCGGAAGAAGTCGGTGAACTCATCGTCAAGGGTCCCGGCGTCATGAAGTGCTACTACAAGAACCAGAAGGCTACCGACGAAATTCTCAAGGACGGCTGGCTCTACACCGGTGACATGGCAAAGCGCGACGAGGACGGCTTCATCTACCTCGTTGACCGCAAGAAGGACGTCATCATCACCGGCGGCGAAAACCTCTACCCCGTTCAGATTGAGGACTTCCTCCGCAAGCATGACAAGATTAAGGACGTTGCCGTCATCGGTCTTCCCGACGAACGTCTCGGCGAAATTGCCGCTGCGATCATCGAAATCAAGCCCGACATGACCTGCACCGAAGAAGAAATCAACGAATTCTGCATGGAAATGCCGCGTTACAAGCGTCCGAGAAAGATCATCTTCGCAGACGTTCCGCGCAATCCCACCGGCAAGATCGAAAAGCCGAAGCTCCGCGAAATCTACTGCGGCAAGCGTCTGGTAGAAGCGCAGACCACGAGATAAGTATGGCCGAGTACATCAGACTTCCCGCACAGCTGCGGATCGATGAAATTCTGCGGCTTCACGCAGGTTTCTATCCGAAAATGCAGCCCACGGACGCCGTCAAGCTGCTGTATCAGGCATCCTTCGGTCCCGGTCACATGATCTCCGACGCATCCGCTGCACTTGCGAGAACCCGTGCGGAAATGGCATCTGTGACCGCTCTTCCGGGAGACGGCAGTCCGGTTTTCGAGGAAATCGGCGGCGGTTATGCCCGGCTGTACCTGAATCCGAGCCTCAATCCTGTACTGGTATCAACACTGTTCACGGCATCCGCGAATCAACCGGCACGCGAACCGGCGGATTTCAGCGAATCCCTCGATCGTCTGCGCCGTCTGACGGATGAAGGTGTGTTCGCGTTTTCCCGCAGTGCACTGGATGAATACCTCGACGGTTATGCAGAAGCCGGAATGCCCGCGGTCAGTCACAGCGACGCTTACCGGGCAGCATATCACCCTTCATACCGCGTTGTCCGTCGGGAATTTGCCGCTCTTCTGCCCATGCTCCGTGCGGTTCAGAAGAAAATCGACGAATCCGGCTCGTGTGTGCTGACCATCGACGGGTTCTGCGCGTCCGGGAAAACCACGCTGGCGCAGTCCGTCGCAGATGCATTCGATGCACGGCTGATTCACATGGACGACTTCTTCCTGCCGCCGGAAAAGCGCACGCCCGAGAGATTTGCACAGCCCGGCGGAAACGTGGATTACGAACGGTTCAAGGCTGAGGTTGTCGATCATCTGTCCGACGAATCGCTTACTTACGGCTTGTTTGACTGCGGCGAGATGGCAGTGACGTCCCATGTGACGCTTCCGAAAACACCGCTGACCGTCATCGAAGGTGCATATTCGCATCACCCCGCGTTCGGCGATTATTACGACGTGGACGCATTTGTGCAGACATCCTCCGAAGAACAGCTCCGCCGCATCCGCGAACGGGACGGGGATGAATACCTGCCCATGTTCGAAAGCCGCTGGATCCCCTTCGAGCAGGCGTATGAATCCGCGTATGATGTGCGCGCATGTTCTGCTTATCTCATCGAAACATAAAAAAATTGACCGGATTACCAAAATCCGGTCTTTTGTTTTGTTAAATTCTCACAAAGAGTTTTACCAGTCCGTGGATCAGCCAGCCGATGAGACTTGTACCCGCGATGAACAGTGCCGTTCCGATGAGAGCCAGCGCGACGAATCCGCCGATGAGAAAATCGAGAATTCCGGTAGCGGCGTTGAACAGCACAAGCAGGACGAGCAGAACTGCCAGTGCGATCGGCAGGAGTTTCAGGGAGATTTTCACCGCCAGTCCGCAGAGAACGAGCTGTCCGATCAGGGAAAGAACGCCGGGCAGGACGAAAAACAGAATCCAGATGCCCGCGCTGACCGGGATGATGCTGTGTAAAATATCGAACATGTTGTTCCCTCACTTTCTTGTTTTGACACCAAAAGTATATCACAATTCCGCATAATCTTCAATCGTTTCCCGGGATTTCTAATGAAATTCTCATCAATCTCTCATTTTTCTCTTGACAAATTCGCCAAATTATAGTATAATTATCACCCATTTTATTCAAAAGGCGGTGATCGGACATGATCGAATGCAGGGGCATCTCCAAGCAGTTCAAGGTTGCGCGGCGGAATTCCGGCTTCGGCGAGGCTGTAAAGGCTTTGTTCAGGCGGGAATACACCATCGTGCAGGCGCTCTCGGACGTGAGTTTTACCATCGGCGACGGTGAAATGGTGGGCTACATCGGACCGAACGGCGCGGGCAAGAGCAGTACCATCAAGATTCTCAGCGGAATTCTGACTCCGGATGCGGGCGAATGCACCGTCAACGGGCTGATTCCGTGGAAAAACCGGAAGGAGCACGTCGCGAATATCGGTGTTGTGTTCGGTCAGCGTTCACAGCTCTGGTGGGACGTTCCCGTGATCGACTCCTTCGAGCTTCTCCGCGATATCTACAAGGTTGATGACAGATCGTACAAAAATTCACTTGACGAATTGGTGACAATGCTGGATATCGGGCAGATTGTCCGCACACCGGCGCGTCAGTTGTCCCTCGGTCAGCGGATGCGGTGCGAGATTGCGGCGTCGCTGATCCACTCTCCTGCGATCCTCTTTCTCGATGAGCCGACCATCGGACTGGACGCGGTGTCCAAAATCGCCGTGCGGGAGTTCATCAAAAAGATCAACCGAGAGCGCGGCACGACCGTCATCCTCACGACCCACGACATGCAGGACATCGAAGCCCTCACCGAGCGGATTCTCCTCATCGGCGGCGGCAAAATTCTCCTCGACGGTTCCCTCTCCGAGCTGAAATCGAAAAAATCCGCCGTGCGCAAACTGACCGTGGAATACTCCGGCGGCGAAATCCCGGAAATCCCCGGACTGACTCCCCTGAAAATCCACGACGGACACGCTGTCTTCTCGGCGGACACCAACGTCATCAGCGTATCACGCGCAATCGAGATGCTCTCCCGGACGCTTGAAATCAGCGATCTGTCCGTGGAAGGCACATCCGCCGAAGAGCTGGTCGTTTCGCTGTACAGGGAGTTCGACATATGAATACATACATTCTCCCGGCGAAAAAATACCTGACCTACTTCCGCATGCGCTTCATCGGCGGATTGCAGTACCGTGCTGCGGCTCTGGCGGGCGTTGCGACCCAGTTTGCGTGGGGATTTCTGAACATTCTGCTGTTTCAGGCACTGTACGAAACTAATCCCGCCGCCGTTCCGATGGAATTTGACGCGCTGTGCGTGTACATCTGGCTCCGGCAGGCATTTCTCGCGATGTACAACTCGTGGTATTACGACAGCGAGCTTCTGGAAATGATCTCGAACGGCAACATCGCATACGAACTGGCGCGTCCGGTGGATTTATACTGGATCTGGCTGGTGCGTGCGATGTCGACCCGTGTCTCCCGTGCCGCGCTCCGGTGCATGCCGATTCTGATTGTGGCGGCGTTTCTTCCCGAGCCGTATGGACTGACCCTGCCGCCGGATCCGGTACAGGCAGTTTTCTTCCTGATTACGATGATTCTCGCACTGTTCTGCGTCTGCGGATTCGGGATGCTCGTCTACATCGCGTGCTTCTACACAGTCAATTCGCAGGGCGTGCGGCTGGTTGCGACAACCTTCGCGGATTTTCTCTCCGGCGGCATCATTCCGCTGACGTTTATGCCGACAGGACTGCGCACCGTGATCGAGCACTCACCGTTCGGCGCAATGGAAAACCTCCCGTTCCGGGTGTACAGCGGCAACATCAGCGGCGCGGAGATGGTGAAATTCGTGTTATTACAGATTTTCTGGTGCACACTACTGTTGGTGATCGGAAAACTGTGGATGAAATCCGCGCTGAAACGCGTCGTGGTACAGGGAGGCTGACATGGGATTATATTTCCGATATTTCTCCATCCATCTGCGCAGTCAGATGCAGCACAAGCTGTCGTTTTTCCTCACGACGCTGAGCCAGCTTGTCGGATCGTTTTCGATGTTCCTCGGCGTGTATTTCCTCCTCGACCGGTTCGATTCGGTCAAAGGCTTCACGTATGAGCAGGTTCTGCTGTGCTTCTCGACGGTCTGGATGGCGTTCGCGCTGGCGGAGTGCTTCTTCCGGGGATTCGACCGGTTCGCGCCCATGCTCGGCAACGGACAGTTCGACCGGATCATGGTACGCCCGCGGAATCTGGTGTTTCAGGTACTCGCGACACAGATCGAATTCACGCGGCTCGGGCGGTTCCTGCAAGCACTGGTGATGATGATCTACACCCTGCCGCGATGCGGAATTCTGTGGACGGCGGACAAAATTCTCACGTTTTCTCTGATGCTGATCTGCGGCGTGCTCGAGTTTGCGGGACTGTTCGTGATTTACGCGTCCCTGTGCTTCTTCTCGACGGAAGGGCTGGAGTTCATGAACATTTTCACCGACGGCGGACGCGAATTCGGCTCCTATCCGCTCTCGATCTACGGCGAATGGGTACTGAAATTCTTCACGTTCGTCATTCCGATGGCGCTGTGGCAGTATTATCCCCTGCTCTATCTGATTGGGCAGTCGGACAACCCGCTGTACCGCATCGCACCGCTCGGATCGGTCGTGTTCCTGATCCCGTGCCTCATCCTCTGGCGCATCGGCGTCCGGCATTTTAAATCAACCGGATCCTGATAAACACAAACAGCACTTTCATTTTTGGTGAGAGTGCTGTTTTTTTGCGCGTTATTCTGTTAATTCCGCCATAATTTCAGTATATTCCGGTGTTTCGCGGATCGGATCGAATGCGGGTTCCTTCTCAATCATTTCACGGAGGTACTTCCGGTCATTCTGTTCCCCGGAGAGATACTCGAAATCAATCCGATTGAGCAGGAGGGACTTCGGGTATCCCTCAAACACCATCGAATCCATGTGTACGGCAAGCTCCGCCGCATTCCGGAGTGCGGTCATACACCCGTCCGTGTCGCCGCTCTCCATGGACAGCACCGCAATCCGATGCCACAGCTGATACGAGAAGATCATCCCGACCGGCCAGTCACGGCATTCATCGATCAGCCCGTATATCCCGATCATTTTGCGGCACAGGGTGATTTTTTCTTCCGTGGAGTAGCAGTCCGTTTCCATCGCGCTTCGGAGCATGTGGTCGATATGCGGCATGATCCCGATCACGCTGTTCTGTACATGCGAAACCCGTTTCTCGCCGTGCAGAATGAAGGTCATCACCCGATCCGACGTTTCGTAAAATCCCGGCAGACGGGCGGCGGATTTGATGGCTTTTTCGTGCTCCCCGGCGGCTTCATACACTTCCCAGATCTCCGCCAGCACCCGGAACACCAGCTCCTGATCGGTGCAGTGCTCGATGATGTCCTCGTACAGCCGGATGATTTCGTCGCGAACCTCCTTCGGCGGCGTCCATTTTCCGGGGCATCCGCGCAGGGCAAAGGCGAGATTCTTCTTCAGCCTGTACGAATACGGATATTTCGCCAGTCCTTCCCGGGCAATCCGCACGCCTTCGTCATAGTAAGACGCATGCATCGTCGCCGCGTGAATCCGGCAGATTTCCGACTGATCCCTCTGCTCGTCCAGTCCGCACAGATTGTCAAGCGTCACGTCAAAGTACGCCGCAATCTCCGGCAGAAGCGTGATGTCCGGGTAACCCTCGCCTCTCTCCCACTTCGATACCGCCTGTGCCGTTACGCCGATGGTGTTTGCAAGTTCGTCCTGTGTGATGTTTTTCTCCGCGCGCAGTCTGCGGATCGAGCGTCCGATGTTCAGCTCCATTGTGTTTTCTCCGTTTCGTTTGTGTTTGTGAGTTCAGTATATCACAATTCCGAAAAAACCGCAATAGACACCTCCGCCACACGGTAAACGATCCGTTGAGTGCGTTACAGCTTCGCGAGAATCGCACGGAATGCATCCGTCTCGCGCAGTCCGTCGTAGCGGGATTCTTCCTGCATGTCCTTTGCGAGCAGTTCCCGCGCGTTCTGCTGATCCGGCGTCCATGCGTCGTACGAAATCCGGTTGATGAGAAGCGAAGTCGGTCTGCCGGTGAGATCGAGTGCATCGTGCAGGACTGCGTAATCCGCCGCTTTGCTGAGAGATGCCATGCACTCACCGGTTTCTCCAAGCTCCAGCCACAGTTCCGCCATATCCTGATACGCGCAGAGCGTCCGCCGCAGTCCGAATAAGTGGTCGTGATTTTCGTAGATGATTTCGTACATGCCGATCACCTTTTGGTACAGTGCGATTTTTTCGTCTGCTGAATAGTGATCGTCCGCGCGCATTTTCCAGACCCAGTAGTACAGGCACCACACCCACCGCTGAACGCCGCCCTGTACCGTGTCAACGCGTTCGTCCCCCGAGAGGATGCCGCATAGTTCGATTTCCGCGGTTTTATAGAGATTCGGCAGTTTTTTTGCGGTTTCAAGAGCTTTTTCGTGATATCCGGCACGTTCGTACGCGGTGCAGATATTCGCAATGGCGCTGCTGCGGATTCCCTGATCGGTGCACCGCTCGAGAATTTCCTCGTGAATGCGGATGGATTCATCAAGATGCTCCCTATAGTTCTCCGATGTGTATCCCATTAGATTGTATGCAAGCTCCGCTTTCAAGGCAAAGGACTGCGGAAACCGTTCCAGACCGCGGCGCAGTTCTTCCACGGCTTTACGGCAGTCGCCTGCGGCGTTTGCGTTGTGAATGATCTTCCGGATCTCCTCCTTTTCGCGCTCCGCGTCCATGCCGTACACGGTGTCAAGCGTCACGCCGAAATACCGCGCAATCTCCGGCAGAAGCGTGATGTCCGGGTAGCCTTCGGCTCTCTCCCATTTCGATACCGCCTGTGCCGTCACGCCGATAGCGCTTGCCAGCTCGTCCTGTGTCACATCGCGTTCCCGTCTCAGTCTGCGGATTGCGCCGCCGATGTTCAGTTCCATAAATTACCTCGTGTTTTTGAATTCAAGAGCTCCTGTTGAAAGTAGTATATCACAGAATCCCGCGCTCCGCAATAGACGCGTCCGCCACAGGAGTAAACGATGCGTTGTTATTTTCGAGAATCCGTTGTCCGCTTCGGTTG
>JAFUQY010000199.1 GCA_017472105.1 Clostridia bacterium
AACCGACCACAGCGCGAACAGTCCGGCGAGGGAATATCCGGCAATCGTGCGGCACTTCACGGGATATCCGAGGGATTTTTCGATCTCAGGAATCCTGTCAAGCAGAGCTGCAAGATGCACCGGTGCGCCGCCCGTGAAATCCCCGCCCCGGAAGACACGATCCGCCTGCCACGGGGACAGATCCCGGTTCCAGTCCGCGTCGGTCACGGCAATCAGAGTCACGCCGGTGCCTTTCAGCAGATTCCACAGTTCCGACGTGTCATTTTCGTGAATCCATACAACGTGTCCGGCGGGATTCTCCGGCTTACAGACTTTGATTTCCATATTCTTCCCTGATTTTTTCGAGAATTTCGACGTCTGCCGGGCAGAAATCGTAGTTTCCGATCTCGTCCGGGGTGATCCATGCGATGGCTTCGTGTTCAAGCAGCTTCGGTTCACCTTCGGCAATCGTGCAGTGATACAGCGTCAGGTGCACGGTCAGATCGGGATACACGTGCGTCACATCGGTGAAAACCGCGCCCGGCGTGACGGTGATATCCAGCTCTTCCCTGCACTCCCGAACGAGAGCTTCTTCCCCGGTCTCACCCGGTTCGGTTTTGCCGCCGACGAACTCCCACAGAAGCCCTCTCGCCTTGTGTGCCGGACGCTGACAGATCATGAATCTGCCTTCCCGCCAGACGAGCGCCGCGACAACTTCGGTAATTTTTCTTTCCATTTATGTATGTTCCTGTGATTATATTTTCTGAATCTTTTTGTAGATTTCCTGCATTTTCCGGTCGATCTCCGCGATATCCGCCGCGCATGTGAGCATTTCGCTGATGATGCCGTCGGGAATTTGCTTGTCCGATTTGTAGCGCAGGTCGTGCTCCAGACTTGCCCAGAAGTCCATGCCGACCGTGCGGATCTGCACTTCCACCGCTACAAATTCCGTCTTGTCGGAGAGGTACACCGGGATTTCCACATCGAGATGCAGACTCCGGTAGCCGTTGTAGTTCGGACGCGAAATGTAGTCCTGCCGGCTGATCAGATTCACATCGGACTGACGGAGCAGCATATCCGCGACCGCATACACGTCGTCAATGTAGTGGCAGACCACGCGCACGCCCGCGATGTCGTTGATGTTTTTCTTCGCCGACTCCAGAGACACGTCCTTGCCGCGCTGAATGAGCTTTTTCACGATGCTCGAAGTCGATTTGAGCCGGGATCCGATGTGGTGGATGGGACTGCGCTCGTATTTCACGCGGAATTCGTCGTTGAGAATTTCAAATTTGCTGGTGAGCTGGCTGATTGCCGCATTGTAGAGATGCTCCATTTCCGCAAGCTCGCGGTAGTCCCGGAACAGCTCGTTCAGGCCGCCCATCGACTGCTCCATGATGTTTTCGTTCTTTTCCAAATCGTATCACCCTGTTTTCTGATGCTGATTGCTTTTTCGCAAAAACGTCCGCCGAGCCGAAACCCGACGGAGTTCTGCGTGAAAAAGTCACATAAATTTCTTGAGGTAGTCCGCCGCCATCTTGACGGAATCAAAGGGATCACCCGGCCAGGAGTCCTGCTCGACAACGTAGTGCTTGACGCCTGCCTGAGCCGCGGTTTCGAGCACGCCTTCCCACCAGATATTGCCGCTGCCGACTTCGGTGATGAAGGGACCGTTCTGATTTCTGCCCATGTCCTTGAGATGGAGGATGTCGATGCGTCCCGCCAGCTTTTCGATCCAGTGACGGACATCGCCGCCGCCGTGCTGTACCCAGTAGGTATCGAGAACGAAGGAGGTCTTCACGGGATCCAGTCCTTCGACGAGCATATCCATCGTGGTTCTGCCGTTTTCAAGCTTCATGAATTCGTGGCTGTGGTTATGGTAGGTGAACTTGAAGCCGTGCGGGTAGATTTTGTCGGCGAGTGCGTTTGCCTTTTCGATGAACGCTTCCACTGCCGCTGCGTCTGCGGGATGGAATCCGCCGATCCCCATGTTGGTTGTGCCGAGAGCGCGGTGATTTGCCATCGCCAGCTCGGTGTCGTTCACCATCAGACCGAAGTCGTCGTGGGTGCCGCAGATTTCGATGCCTTCTTCCGCCGCGATTCTGCCGTATTCTTCATACGGAATCGCACATCCGGCAGTCTGACCGACGGTGAAGCCCATTTCGCGGATGCGCTTGAAGCTCTCGCGGATGTCGTCGGCGTTTCCCATGGTGTTGCGGATGGTGTAAAGCTGTAAGCCGAGTTTTTCGAGTTTCATATTGTCTCCCTTTCTGTTCGTGCAAAAGGATTTCTCTGGTGTTATTGTACTATAATTGCATCCGGATTACAATAGGATTCGGAAAATTTGATGAAAAATTCCGTTTATCCGACGGTGGGAATCCGTGCTCTTTCCACCTTGTCCGCCAGATGCTTCGCGAGATCCGCCATGTATTTCAGCGCGGTCGGAATGAATTCGTCGTCGTATCCACCGAGGTGTCCGTTGGTTTCGTAGGTGAAGTAGCCCTGATAGTCGATCTCACCGAGTGCACGGGTGACTTCGTTCCAGTTGATGATGCCTTCGTACGGGAGTCTGTGCTGGTCGTTGCGGTAGTCGTTGTCGTGAACGTGCAGCGCTTTGAGCCGGTCGTGACCCAGTCCGCGGATGAAGTCCCACGGCTCGTCCTTCTGCTGGATGACGGCGACATGTCCGATATCGAGGCAGGCAACCGCCCACGGACTGTTCAGCGTATCGACGTAGCGGATGAAATCGTACAGACGGGAGCAGGTGTCATCAATGATGAACTTCCGCCGCACATCCACCTGGAACATGTTTTCCACACCGATCTTCACGCCCGCAGCCTGTGCCGTCGGAAGGAGCTTGCCGTAGTATTCCATGTTCTTTTCAAACATTTCGTCCTCATGTCCGAGGAAGACGGGATGATGGTACGGATGAACTACTGCGACTTCCGCGCCGAAAATACCGGAGATTTCCAGCGTCCGGTTCAGAATCGGGTACAGGTTCTCGCTCTTTTCCCAGATATCCAGCGGATACTTGAAGGGCGCGTGGGTCTGATTGATCGGGATTCCCGCCTTGTCCGCCGCAGCCCGGATTTCCTGTGCCTTCTTTTCATAGCCGAGCTGGTTCAGTGCGGATTCCATCGAGGTCATCTCGTCCAGTCCCACGTCCACTGCGTCAAATCCGGCGTCCTTCAGCAGTGCAAAGCCTTTCTCATACCCGAAACGTGTGAGGATGTATCTTCCGTTTGTCGAAATTTTCATATGCGTTCTCCTTTGCGTGATGCATTTGTGTCTGTATCTGTTATACCGCATTTTTCGGGTGATGTCAATAGATCGGCGAAAAAACAGGACGCGAATCTGTCCGGAAAACACGTCCTGTCTGTGATTCTATTTCATCCAAAGGCTGTTGTAGGAGCCGCGGTAGTTGTAGTAGTGCTGTTCGTGATCCGCCATCAGCTTTGCGGTCTTCAGAATCATCAGCACATACATCACCCATTCGCCGGAGTCAAGGGAGTACATCTTCAGAGGCATATCCTCGTCCACCATCACGTCCTTGGGGTAATTGACATGAATGTCCGTCAGCTTTTCCAGTGCATCCTCCGCTTCTTCCCGGGAGATGCCGCACTTTTTTGACGCATATGCCGCCGTGAGAAATTCCGTGGGATGCTCGGTTTCGTAGGCGAATACCTTCCGCACCGGCTCTTCCGCGAGAACCGCAAGCACCCGTCCGATCGCCTCACCGGTGAGTCCGTCCGCTTTCGGTTTTCCGCGGTGGATCAGACCGATTTCCGCCGTCGCGATCACTGCCCCGCCTTCGTTGGAAAAGGTTGCCGTCTTGACGCCGTGGTCCGACTCGAGATATGCCTTCATCCTCGCGTTTTCTTCGCCGATGTCCTTGCCGCTCACGGTACTCACCCAACCGCGATTGGTCAGGTCAATGACGGAATCGTAGAGCATTTCCGGGATTTTGTCGTAATCCACCGGTTCGCATGCCGGTTCCGGCTTTTTTCCGCCGTAGAGCTCGTCCACGGTCACGCCGAAGCAG
The DNA here is from genome assembly GCA_017472105.1 of Clostridia bacterium. Next base: position 4,019 of record JAFUQY010000199.1, read on the forward strand.
CCTGCGATTGTGGGTAAGAGCATGATATCCGGCATCGTGGTTTCATTCTCCCACTTGGAGACGGACTGTGCCGATACGCAGAGGTGCTCCGCGAGCTGTTCCTGCGTCATGCCGCTGTCCCTGCGAAGCTGTGCGATATTCTTTCCGATTGTCATGATGCTGTCCTCCATTTTTGAAAATTCATGTGATTTCCGGATCCGATGGCATCATTGTACCGGAAAATCCGGGTGAAATCCATGGATCAGACGGACAGTTTCCCGCAGAAACGGCGGGGCATCCGCTCACTTTGCAAACAGCGTGACGATATTTCCGATGATTTCCGCCGCTTTTTCCATGCCCTCAACCGTTGCGTGCTCGTACGGACCGTGGAATGCATAGCCGCCGGTGCCGAGATTGGGTGTGGGCAGTCCCATGAAGGAGAGCTTCGAGCCGTCCGTACCGCCGCGGATGGGCGCATGAATGGGTTCGAGTCCCGCCATCTTCACAGCTTCGTCGGCGATCTCAACTATGCGGAACACGGGACGGATCATCTCCGCCATGTTGCGGTAGGAATCGGTAATCGTGAGCTTCACGGTGCCCTCGCCGTACTTTTCGTTGATGAGCTTTTCAACATGGAGAAGAGTGCGCTTCCTGGCATCGAACATCGCGGAATCGTGGTCGCGGATGATATAGTCAAGGCGTGCGGATTCCACAGTCCCCGTCATGGCGGTGAGGTGGTAGAAGCCTTCGTATCCTTCCGTTCCGCGGGGCGTTTCACCGGCGGGCAGCATGGAATTGATCTCCATGGCAACGAGGGATGCGTTTATCATGCGGTTCTTCGCGGAGCCGGGATGGATATTGAAGCCGCTGATTTTGAAAACAGCTTCGCATGCGTTGAAGTTTTCGTAGACGACCTCGCCCTCGGTACTGCCGTCGACGGTGTAGGCAAATTCCGCGTCAAAGGCGTCCAGATTGAAGTTGTCGGCAGAGGTTCCGCATTCTTCATCGGGTGTGAAGCAGACGGAAATCTGCCCGTGCGGTGTGCCGTCCGCGATGATTTTCGCCATGGCGTGCATGATTTCGGCAACACCGGCTTTATCGTCGGCGCCGAGGAGGGTATTGCCGTCGGTCGTGAGAAGCGTGCGTCCGATGAGGCTTCTGAGATGCGGGAACGCGGCATTGGTGATGACCCGTCCGCTCTCGCCGAGCTTCACGTCATTTCCGTCGTAGTT
>JAFUQY010000200.1 GCA_017472105.1 Clostridia bacterium
GAATGCGCGCACAATCCCGTCACCTACGGTAATCACCGTACCGGTTTCGCGCTCATCCGTATGAACCTGATAATTCTTTATCTGATTCTTGATAATATTCGATATTTCATCGGGACGAATTCCCATAGTATATCTCCTGAAATGTAGTATGTGCAGGGGTGAAGTATCTGGGGTACGCGGCTTTTTTGGAAAAAAGCCTGGCAAAAAACTTTAGACTGACGAAGTCAGTCAGCTGACAGAGGTTCTGGCTGTTGACGGTGAGTGCATGGGTATGATTTCGTCAGCTTCAGGGGGATTTTTTTGACTGCGTGCAGTTTTTGAGATAAATGAGCTTGTCTACAGGTACAATTGCGGGTTGCAGCTGAGGGTGCGTATCCATAGGATGCGTACCAAATTATCAGAAATTCGATAATACGGCTCATAGGGACCGCCGAGACCCTATTCGCCCACGCCGTGATGCGATTGCGGGATTTCGTTACTTCAATTGTTTTTCATCCGGGCTCACGCGCGCCGTGGAGGAATCATTCTGCATTACACAACCGTATCGCTGAGGACTGCGCCGATTTCCTGAAGTCTGGTTTTCACGGAGGAGTCAATCGTGCGGTTATCAAGTACCAGCCGCATGCCGCCGATCAGCTCGGGGACGACGGTATATGTGACCTCGATGCGGGAACCGGTATGCTTGGCGAGCTTGTCTTCGAGTTTTGCCTTCTGGTTTTCCGTGAGTTCAACCGCACTTTCGGCTCTGACGCGTATGATCGCGAAAGTTTCGTAGTACAGCCGCTCATATTCGCGGAAGCATCCGGTGATTTCGCTGACAAGTCTGCGTTCGGTGAGGAGCTTGACGAAATTCGCGAGATACGGATGCACACGTCCGTCGAGGAGCTCGCTCACCATGGAGATGCGTTCCGTTTTCGGCACGGCCGGGTCGATGAGCATATGGGTATATTCTCTTGTAAACAGAGGTGTCAGCGCACGGGATTCTTCCAGAATGGCATCCGCGGCGTTTTCCTCCAGCGCGAGAGCGAACAGGCCGCCGCCGTATTCTCTTGCGGTATCGTTCATATGCGCTCCTTACAGGTTATCGATAAACGAGTCGATGAGATTTTTATGGTCGTCCTCCTTGATTTCCCGCTGCACAACGGACCGGGCGATCTGTACGGAGATATCGGAAATCTCGTCTTTGAGCTCGTTCATGGCTTTTTTCTTTTCCAGTGCGATATCCGCATCGGCTTTCCGGATGGTATCGGCGGCTTTCTTTTCGGCGTCCGCGACAATTTCATCGCTGAGCCGGTCGGCACGTTCGGTCGCAGTCCGGATGATTTCGTCAGCTTCTTCCCCGGCGTGATCGAGCTTTTCACGGTAGAGGATTCTGTCCGCTTCTGCCTGTGATCTGGACTCTTCCGCCTCACGGTAGAGGGTATCGACCTGACCGCGCCGTTCCGCAAGCACCTTCTGGACTCTTTCCCACAGGAATTTCTTGATGATCCATGTGAGGATGAGCAGGTTGCCCACAGTCGCGGCGATATGCCAGATATTGAGGGATATCAGCTCAAGATATTCTTCGTTCATGTTTTACTCCGATTGGATTGAGATAACGTCGGCTTACAGCTTGGAGATGAAGAGATTGGGGCAGAGAAGAACGAGGAGCAGACCCATAACGAAGCCGTAAATACCGGTGGTTTCCGCGATCGCGCAGCCCATAATCATCGTGGAAGTGACGGCGCCCTTGGTTTCGGGCTGACGTCCGATGGCTTCGCAGGCTTTACCGACGGCATAACCTTCACCGATACCGGGGCCGATACCTGCGATGAGGGAAATACCTGCACCGATTGCGCACGCGGACATAATCATAGCTTTTGCATTTGCGAGTTCCATAGTTTTGTTCTCCTGTGTTAATTTTTTATTTTTAATGAAATGATTGACTGATTTTCAGCATACTTATTCTGCCTTACTCTTCCGTACTTGCCGCACCCGAGATGTAGAGCATCGTCAGCATTGCGAAGATGAACGCCTGCATCGCGGAGGAGAAGAGGTCGAAGTACACGGACAGAATTGCGGGAAGACCGACCTGGAGGAACGGAATTTTGCCGAGCACGCCGGGAAGCCATCCGAAGAGCACCGTGGATGCCGACGCCATTGCCGCATACAGCAGGGAAGAAATGACGACGCCGGAGAGGACGTTGCCGAAGTGACGGAAGGTCATGGAGACGGGTGTACCGATCTCGGAAAGGATATTGAACGGCGTAAACAGCGCGAACGGTTCGGTATATCCCTTGAGGTAGCCGAGGAAGCCGTTTGTCCGGATCTTGAAGAAGATAATCATGCCGAAGATGAGCAGTGCCCACCCGGCGATGGTGTTGAGATCCGCGGTCGGAGGATAGAGTCCGAAGAGGGATGACAGGGACGAGAACGCGGACAGACCGAGAATCGCCGCAATGAACGGGGAGAATCCCATGAACTTTTCGCCCATATTGTCGCGCACGAGCCCTTCGACCTTCTCGACGATCCATTCCGCCGCCATCTGACGCTTGGTTACGGCACGGACCTGCAAATTATGCGTCAGGATCAGGCAGAGCACGGTGATGACCGCCATGACGATCCACGAATTGACCTGCGTTTCGGTGATGGGAATGCCGCCGAACACGGGGATCTCGAAGTATATTTTTGCACCGGTTATGCTGATAGAATCCATAACAACCTCTTATTTTTTATCTTCGCCGGCATTTTCACCGGGAATATTGCCTTTTGAGAAATGGGAGACGAATTTTTCAAAGCCGTCGGCGTTTTCTTCATCGTCGTCATCGGGTTCTGCGGGCGTATCGGACACCGGGATGGGATCGTTCCTGTGCCGCATGAAATCCCAGTAGCCCTTCACACCGATGAGGATGCGCGGGAAGAACGTCGACAGAATCACCGGGAGCCAGTGAATCCGGTGCGGGAAGAGGATGGCAAACGCGATCACGCCGAGCTGGACAACCGTCCGTGCAATCCGGGAGGTGCGCATTTTGCGTTTTGCCTGCTTTTCGTCGCCGGATGCCAGAGCCATCATGATGCCCACGCTCAGGAAATAGTAGTTTCCGAACGCGAGAAGACCGCCGACGACGCATCCGATCAGGACGGGAGCATTGAACTGACCGAGCAGTGCGGCAGCGAGTATGGTCAGAACGGTACAGACGCCGCAACCGACACCGATGAACACGAGGTTCTTCTTTACTTCTTTATCAAATCTCATTTATACTCCTGAATCACCTTTAAATATCACTGATACAGATATATTTTACCACAATCCGCACTATCTTTCAATAGAATAATATTTAATTCATGTTTATTTTACTTTCAAAAAACATCCGTAATTATTTTCTGTGTTCGGGAATAAAAAACTGCCGCACCCGTTGGAATGCAGCAGTCATTCTATTATGGTTCAATGCACCGTTCCCACTCCCTTTGGAGAAATTTTTCCTGAGAAAAATTTCTCGGGGGCAGGGTGGTATTCTTACAGATTCAGGTGAAAATAATCCCTGCCCGTTAATCAGCAAGCTCGTTGAGCATCGCGTAGGTCTTGCGGAAGGTTTCCTTCTTTTCTTCGATGAACTTTTCCATTTCGGCGAGCTGTTCAGCCGTGTACTTGTCGGTCATGCCCGGCTTGAGGGTGCCCTTGTACATGCGGTCGAGAACCTGGGACCAGCCGATATCGCAGGTGGTGATTTCGCCCTGACGTTCCACAACGATCTGGTTGGTGTTGCCGGCGAGGATTTCTTCCACTGCACGTGCGCCCATCTTGGTTGCGGTCAGTCTGTCGGTGAGAGTGGGAGCACCGCCGCGTACGGTATGCGCGAGACGGCAGAACTTGGATTCCACCCACAGTCTGTCGTTGCCTTCCTTTTCGGAGAGCTCCTTGGTGACGGCGGTGATCTTCTTTGCGAGTTCTTCGCCGAGGGTCGGGAATGCTTCGGATACGATGATGAGGAAGCCTCTCTTGCCTTCTCTGCGCAGACGGATGATCTTGTTGATGCACGCTTCTTCGTCGAACGGAGCTTCGGGAATGACAGCGGCAACCGCACCGGAAGCGATCGCGGTGTTGAGGGTAATGTCGCCGGCACCGCGTCCCATCACTTCAACAACGTTGAGTCTTGCGTGGGATTCGCAGGTGTCACGGAGTCTGTCAACGTTTTCGATAACGGTGGTCATTGCGGTATCGAAGCCGATGGTGTAGTCGGATGCGGTGATATCGTTGTCAATGGAGCCGGGAACGCCGATGGTGGGAACGCCGCGTACGGACAGGTCGGTCGCACCGCGGAAGGTACCGTCACCGCCGATGGTGATAACGCCGTCGATTTCGTGCTTCTTCAGGGTAGCGATCGCCTTCTGCATGCCTTCTTCTTCCTTGAATTCAAGGCAGCGGTCGGAGTACAGGAAGGTACCGGAGAGCTGAATCTTATTCGAAACCTCGCGGTTGGTCAGCTCGATCATTTCGTCGTGGATCAGACCGCGGTAACCGCCGAGGATGCCCATGACCTGAACACCGCGCGCGTTAGCGGTACGTGCGATTGCTCTTACAGCCGCATTCATGCCGGGAGCGTCGCCGCCGGAGGTCAGAACGCCGATTTTTCTGAATTTCTGTGCCATAGTATCATAGTCCTTTCGGATATTTTGGTAGAAATATACTTACATTTATTTTAATACAAATTGACGGAAAAATCAAGGGGGTTTGCGGTTTTCTTTATACTCGTTTGTCTTCCCTTATGTTCAATCCCGTAAATTCACAATCCGCCCTTGCATTCTTCACCATCCTGCGGTATAATATACTATTATCACGGATAACAGAAATATCCGAATTGCTCCGATCCCAGCAAAGGAGAACAAATGATATGCGTATCGTCGTCAAAGTAGGCACCTCCACTCTCGCACACAAAACCGGGCACCTGAACATCCGGCACATGGAACAGTTCTGCAAGGTCCTCGCCGATATCAAGAATGCCGGACATGAAATCATCCTCGTTTCCTCCGGTGCGATCGGCATGGGCATGGGCAAGCTCCATCTGCACGAGCGTCCGAAAACTCTCCCGGAAAAACAGGCGGCCGCCGCTGTCGGACAGTGCGAGCTGATGTACACATATGACAAGCTCTTCGCCGAGTACAACCACACCGTCGCGCAGATTCTTCTCACCGGAAGCGACGTCCGCGACGAACACCGGCGTCAGAACTTCATCAATACCACCGAGCGGCTTCTCGCGTACGAATGCCTCCCGGTCATCAACGAAAACGACACCGTGGCGACGGACGAAATCGTCATCGGTGACAACGACACCCTCTCGGCAATCGTCGCCGTGAATCTGCATGCGGATCTTCTCGTGCTCCTCTCCGACATCGACGGGCTGTACACCGCAAATCCGAGAGTCGATCCCACAGCAGAGCTCGTACCCGTCGTGACCGAGCTGACCCCGGAAATCCTCGCATCCTCAGGCTGAAAAGGCTCCGAGATCGGCACGGGCGGCATGCAGACCAAGCTCACCGCGGCATCCATGGTCATGCAGTCCGGCGGAGACATGATAATCGCCAACGGCGCGGATCCCGACGTCCTCTACGCCATCATCGAAGGCAAACCGGTCGGCACGCGCTTCGTCGGGAAACGATAAAACAGAATCAATAAGAACAAGGCTGTAAGTGATCCGTCACCCACAGCCTTTTTTGATACCTATTCCCTATTCCCTATTCCTTCTTCCCTCAACCACCGTCACCGCCGCGCCCCGTCTGGTGAAGCTGCCGCAGCCGACCGTGCAGATCACGTACAGCCGTCCATCCTGCTCAACTGCCGCGGGATAGTGCCAGTTCACGGCGTTGTCCCAGCCTTTTTCCGCGGAATCGTGCAGAATCCGGCATTCCGTGAAGCGCATTTCCCCCGGTTCCGTCAGGTACAGTGCGAGTCTCCGCCGGTCAGAGTGCGTGATGTTGCCGATCCAGTAATGCCGCCCGTCCGTGAGCGTTCCGCACCAGATTTTCGAGTTCACCGCCGGGATATCGTACGCCATCGGTTCCGACCACGTCTCGCCCCAGTCATCCGAGCGGTACACAATCGGCACCTTCCGCTGATCGTTCCGGCTGAACATCCAGATCGTGCCGCCGTCAAGAATCGGGCTGATTTCCGGATGCACAAACGCAGAGCCGTCCGGGAGATTCCCGTTTTCCGCAATCTTCACCAGCCGCCAGTCCGTGTCAATTCTGCCGTCGTCGGAGATGAGCACCGCGGGCGTATTCGGGAATTTGTCAAGCTCGCCGACCCGTCCCACAAGCATGAGCTTTCCGTTCGGCATCGGGATCACGTTCGTGTTCAGCTTGAACGGCACCGGACGCGACCACAGCCGCTCGAACCGGTCGTTTTCTTCATTTAATATATAGCAGTCGAGGGAATGGATGTGATCGGGCGCGACCATCTGATTCACGAGCATGTAGAGATGCCCATCCGCTTCTCCGTAGACCGGCGGACAGAACATGATTTCCCCGGTGGGATCATCGCAGATCACCTCATCGTGCACCCACGTCATGCCGCCGTCGTACGAACGCTTCCCGCGGATCGGACACCGTCCGTGCAGCTCCGTTTTGTGATTGTTGTACCACGACGCGAACAGCACGCCCCTGTACGACGTGATCGCGCATTCGTGCAGGAATCCGTATGTCTCATCCGGCATCGAAACCGGCACCGTCGTCACATCCGCGAATTTTTCTTCCGCAGTATCGAGAAAATGCACCTGAGCGAGCAGGGACTCCAGCCTTCTGTCATCATCGTTGTAATAAGAAAACGCCATACCGATACTCCTTCAATCCTTTCATTCTGCCTTACAGCGCAATCTCCACCGTACCTTCGAACGCCTTGTGTACCACGTCCGCGTTGTCTTCCGCCC
>JAFUQY010000201.1 GCA_017472105.1 Clostridia bacterium
TGATCCGGGCTCACGCGCGCCGGGGAGTTTGGATTATTATCTTTTATCTATTCAATATGATCTCTTATCTTAGTCGTCATCCGACGCGCTCCACAGGTCCCACACCAGTGTTCCGTCGCGTTCCCTGATCGGAATGAAGACGGGCTTTTCTTTTCTCGTGTCGGTTGCGGAGTTGGGAGAATGCAGGGACAGGTACATCTGACCGTCGGTATCGGTGAAGATCATGCCATGTCCGCCGTCCCATGTGCCGGTCATTGCCTTGGAGTACAGGAGGGGCTTATCCTGCGTCCATTTGCCGTCGACTCTGCCGTTATCGCTTCTTGCAATACCCACGCAGTATCCGGCGGAATCCCAGTTCGACCAGATCATGATGAGCTCGCCGGTTTCGCATTTATACATCCAGCATCCGTCGGTGACGCCGTTCTTCGACCATGACGGATCGTCCGCGCGGAACAGCTCGATGGGTTCGGAAATGAAGTGGGTCAGGTCATCGGAGAGCTTCGCCGCCGCCATTCTGCCGATTTTGTCATCCGTAGACGTCCATTCGTGTACAAAAATCATCCACGGCTGACCGTCCTCGTCGACATAAAACGTACCGTCGATGGCATCCCAGTCGGACGGCGTGATGTGTCCGTTGGTGATCTCGACGAAAGGCCCTTCGGGGGTATCGGACTTCATGATGGTGCATCCGCGGTGCTCATTCACAGAGGAGCGGTAGGTCGTGAACATATAGTACGCGCCGTTGTAGTAATGGACTTCGGGAGCCCATCGGTCGCCTGCCACGTTCGGCGGATCCTGAGCCACGACGCCGAGATCCGTCCACGAACCGCTGAGCTTGCCGGAGGTATTTTTATAGCACCGCCAGCCGGTTCCGTAAGCGTAGTAAGTGCCGTCCGCCACGACAATGCACGGGTCGCGGAGCTGATTGATCGAGGAAGTGATGATGGCGTTGATTTCCTTGCAGGAGCCTCTGACTTCAAGATTCTCCGGAACGGCCGCGCATTCATCGGTGATATACTCGGTGATAAAGCGGTCAATCGCCTCCATGCGGGCATACGCGCCCTTATACGCAATGATGATCTGCGTGTTTCCGTCGTAGGTTTTATGCGCCTTGATGATGTATTCACCGTTGCTCAGCGTATCCGTGAGAGCCTTGCAAGCTTCCCTGCGCTCGGAGCCGACGATGATTTCGTACGCAGTCTCCGGCTGATAATCGTCGAGCGGTCTGAGATCCACGTCCAGCTTATTGTCAAGCGCGTCGCGGATCTGGAGAATGTTGTATCGGAGCGCGTATTCGCATTCCACGTCGTAAACGAGCTTGAAATCCGTCTTGCCGCCCTTTTCGGCGATCACGATGTCCTGTACAACAGGCTCCTGCACCTCGGTTTCCGGCACGGTATCCGCAGTCGTTTCGGCAGGCTCCGCACCGCATCCGGCAGACGAGCAGAGCAAACCCGCCGCCAGCAGAATCAGAAGCCCTCTTTCCCGGAATTTCATGGAGATTCCTCCTTCAATAAAGGATCATTTCATTTGATGGAACTATTATACAACATACCCGTCGGAAATTCCAGTGGTTTCGTGAAATTTGATAAACAATTTACAATACACGACGGCGGGAGGATAATCGCAATGGCATCAGCCAAATAAACTGTAGTCTTTTGTTATCACAAAATAACGAAAAGCACGCACACCATTTCCGATGCACGTGCTTCGTATTCAGCTTTACTGCTTCTTTGCCGCATCAAGCTTCGCCTGTTCGCGGGCAGTGATGGGCTTTTCGGTGATTTCGCCGGCTTTTTCGAGAGCGATACGGGTCAGCAGAGGACCGACGAGCTCATAGATCAGGACGGCAAAGAGGGAGATGTTCCGGATGATAACGCCGGGAGCTCCGAGGGAAAGTGCGGTCAGGGACATGCCGAGACAAACGCCTGCCTGCGGAAGGAGCGTGATGCCGAGGTACTTCTGAATCGTCGGCTGACACTTCATGAACTTGGAAGAAATGCTTGCGCCGATGATCTTGCCGGCGGAACGTGCAATGATGTAGACGACACCCACAAGGATGATCGCCCAGTCCGCGAATACGGAGAATTGCAGCTCGGAACCGGAGATAACGAAGAACAGAACCATGATCGGGCCCGTCCAGCGATCCATGCGGTCCATGAGCTCTTCCGCGAAATCACAGAGATTGCAGAAGATTGTGCCCATCATCATGCAGACCAGCAGGGAGGAGAATCCGATCGTTACCGGACCGATCTCGAAGTGGAGCATGGACAGCGCTACCGCGAGGAATACGTATGTAACGGAAATCGTCATACGCTTGGAACGGGAGTGGAAGAACTGCTCGGTGAAGTGGAACAGGAAGCCGATCACGGAACCGAGAACGAGGGATACCACAACCTCAATGATCGGGTTCACCAGTACGGATACCATGTCAACGTGTCCCATTTCGATTGCTTTCGCAATGCCGAAGGAAATCGCAAATACGATCAGACCGACAACGTCGTCGAGCGCAACGATGGGAAGCAGAATCTTGGTCAGAGGACCGTCAGCCTTGTACTGCTTGACAACCATGAGCGTTGCGGCAGGTGCGGTCGCGGTCGCAATGGCACCCAGCGTGATCGCACAGGACAGCGGGAGCTTTTCGGGAATGATGAAATGCAGAGCTACCAGCGCAATGTCAACAAACAGCGTTGCAACCAGTGCCTGGAAAATGGCAATCACCGTAGCCTGACGGCCGGTTTTCTTCAGCTCTTCCAGACGGAATTCACTGCCCATGGAGAAGGCAATGAAGCCGAGAGCAACGTTGGAGATGAGAGAGAAGCTCTCTACGTTTTCAGTGGAGATAAAGCCGAGACCCTCGATGCCGAGACGGCCAAGGCAGTACGGACCGATGAGAATGCCGGCGACCAGATACGCGGTGACAGCGGGAAGGTTGAACCGCTTGGTCAGTCGGGACATCATCAGACCTGCAAGCATGGCAATGGACAGAGACAAAAGAACCTGCATGACAAATCCTCGATTCAGATCATAGTGATATTTTAGTTTTATGTTTATAAATCTGTACTTTTACGCACGCCTCCTATTATACTCCAACGGGAGCGGAATTGCAAGGGGATAAAGTTCAGCAAGATTCCCATACAAAACGCGAAAAATTTGTGCATTATTTCGTTTTTTCCTGAAACCGGCAAACAAAAACGGCGATACCCGGATTTTTTCGGAGACCGCCGTCGTTTTCATTCAATTTACGCCTTCAGGAGCTTTTCCAGTGCCGCAACCTTGATGCAGGAGCAGAGGATTTCAATCGCCTGCTTCAGCTCACGGGGTTCCGGATAGGTGGGCGCGATTCTGAGGTTGCTGCCCTTGGGGTCACGTCCGTAGGGATAGGTGGATCCCGCGGGAGTCAGGGTTACGCCGACGCTTCTTGCCAGCTGATATACCCGTCTTGCGCAGCCTTCCATGACGTACAGGCTGATGAAGTAGCCGCCGCGGGGCTCAGTCCAGTGCGCGATGTCGAGACCGTCGAGCTCCTTCGCGAACATATTCTGCACCAGCTCGAACTTCGGACGGATGATTGCCGCGTGGTGTCTCATGTGTTCCCGGATGCCGTCCGCGTTCTTGAAGAACTTCACGTGGCGCATCTGGTTGATCTTGTCGTAGCCGATGGTCTGGGTTGCGATGATGGGACGGATCTGCTCGAGGTTCTTTTCGCTCGCCGCCATGATCGCCAGACCGGAGCCGGGGAAGCTGATCTTGGACGTGGATGCGAAGTAGAAAATGTTGTCCTCGGTGCCGTATTCCTTCGCCTTTTCGAAGATATCCGCAAGCGGAACTTCTTCGTCATACAGCTCGTGAACAGCGTACGCGTTGTCCCAGAAGATACGGAAGTCGGGTGCCGCGGGCTTCATTGCCGCAATCATGTCAACGACTTCGTCGGAATAGGTGATGCCTTCGGGATTTGCAAACTTCGGCACGCACCACATACCCTTCACGGACGGGTCGGAGCAGGCAATGTTGTACACTTCGTCCATATCGGGACCGTCCGCGTTCATCTTGACGGGAACCATTTCGATCCCGAGGGTGCGGCAGATGGTGAAGTGGCGGTCATATCCCGGGGACGGGCAGATGAACTTGATACGACCCTGACGGGACCACGGTTCATACCCGCCGGCAACGCCGAAGAGCATCGCGCGGACCATGGTGTCGTACATAACGTTGAGGGAAGAGTTGCCGAGGACGAGAATTCTCTCAGCGGGAATGCCGAGAAGATCGCTGAACAGCTTCTTGGTTTCCGGCAGACCGTCGAGGATACCGTAGTTACGGCAGTCCAGACCCTGCTCGCTGAAGCAGTCGCCTCTGTCGCTTACGATATTGAGCATCCCGGAGGACAGGTCAAGCTGTGCCTGATTGGGCTTGCCTCTGGTGAGGTCGAGGGTCAGGTTCATTTCCGACCAATGGTCGAGCTTGGACTGCTCCAGAATGAGCATATTTCTCAGTTCGTCCTGTGAATATTCCGAATAAGGTTTTCTGATGGTTGACATAGTGATACCCCGTGGTAATGAATCAGATTTGCGGTTATGATGCAATATTATAGCACAGCCGCGCACTGAAGTAAAATATCAAATTGTTATAAATTTTATATGGAATACGTTATCAATTCCCGTGAATACGCTTACTTGAGCAGACCGTTGAGGATTTTTTCCTCTGCTTCTTCGGCGGTAAGACCGAGGGTCATGAGCTTCATGATCTGATCGCCTGCGATTTTGCCGATTGCGGCTTCATGAACGAGGCGGGCATCGACGGAATTGGCGCAGATTTCGGGAATGGAGCGGATTTTCGCGTTGTCCATGATAATGGAGTCGCACTGCACGTGACCGAAGCAGTCGGCATTGCCGGTGAGCTTGGGATAGAACAGCTGAGTGGACTCGCCCTTCGCAACGGAGCGGGAGTTGATGCGTGCGCTGGAGTCGTCGCCGTTCAAGATAATCTCGGTATCGCTGACGACATTCTGGTGACCGTCGGACATGAGGCGCTCCGCCATATTGACTTCACATCCGGCAGATGCGGTGATGACAGTCTTGCGGTTGGTGGAGTCGATGCCGCCGATCTGGACGGATTCGATATCGAGGACGGAATTTTCGCCGAGGTTGGCGGTCATTTCGGGGTTCATGATTCTCTCACCGGAGCCGTTGCCCTCGCCGTAGTGTTTTTCGATATAGCGGACCTTGGAATTTTTGCCGATCTCGAGGTGATGCACGCCGTCATGCGCGGACGCTTCGTCACCGGAGTTATGGATGCCGCATCCCGCAACGATGAGAACGTCGCAGTCGTCGCCGATGATGAAGTCGTTGTAGACCATTTCGGTGAGGCCGGTTTTGGTGATGACGACGGGGATATGGACGGACTTATTTTTGGTACCGGATTTTACGGTGATATTGATGCCGGGCTTATCGGTTTTGGTTTCGATGGTAATTTCATCGGTATTCTGCCGGCCTGCGGACTGACCGTTTTCGCGGATATTATATGCGCCCTGCGGAGTTCCGTGAAGATCGGCGACCTTCTCGAGCAGTCCGCGGCGGATGTCTTCGTTCATGTTCATGTTGGTTTCGGCTTTCTATATTGTATTGTTTGGCTTACAGCCAGATGGTTTTACTTAAAGCGTTAGGGATCTATTGTAGAAAAGCTCCGCTTTTCAATTGAATTTTATGCCCTACGCAGGCGGCGCGAGAACCCTCTATCGCCGGGCTCTCGATTCGGCGACCAGGAGTGCCTGGACCCAAGGCTCCGCCGGGCGAGGGAGTTTTACAACGTGCAGTTGTTTAGTAGAGCGAACCCATTTTATCGTTTGTGTCACTGGATTCCCTCGGTAAGCTCAGCCTGCGGCGGCGAGACGAAATCGCATGTGGCTCTGACAGTCGCGACAGCGTCACTGGATTGCCCGGGTAAATTTCAGCCTGCGGCGCGGTTGTGATTTACGTTATGTCTGCTGAAGGAACGTCAGGCGATTCGTTATACATTCATCAGTCAAGACATTTCTTGTCGAACACGGCGTCAATGGACGGGAGGATATCTCCGGGAAGACCGCGCTGCTTGAGCTTGCCGTCGGCGATGAGGAGAACTTCGTCCGCCTGATTGATGATGCGTTCCTGATGGGAGATGATGATGAGGGTCGCGCCGGAGGATTCGTGGAGCTCGCGGAAGGTATTGGTGAGACGGTGGAAGGACCACAGGTCGATGCCGGCTTCCGGTTCGTCGAAGATCATGACGGGAGAGCCTTTTGCCAGCACGGTTGCGATTTCAATTCTCTTGACTTCGCCGCCGGACAGGGAGGTATCGACTTCGCGGTTGATGTATTCATCGGCGCACAGACCAACGCGGGTGAGGTACTTGCAGCATTCGTCGCGCTTGAGCTTGCGTTTTGCGGCAATGGAGAGGAGATCGCGGACGGTGATGCCCTTGAATCTCGGCGGCTGCTGGAAACCGTATGCGATGCCGGCTTCTGCGCGTTCCGTGATCCCGAAGTGGGTGATGTCCAGACCGTCGAGGATGACTCTGCCGGTTTCGGGCTTGACGATGCCCATGATTGCCTTGGCGAGAGTGGTCTTGCCGCCGCCGTTGGGACCGGTGATGACAATGTACTTCCCGTCCGGAATCTCGAGGGAGATATCGTCCAGTATTTTCGTCCGTCCCAGACCGGTTTCGGCTGCCGGAACGGAATAGGTTAAGTTTTCGAGACGAAGCATGATTCGCTTCCTTTCTTTTGTCTTCCGTAATTATAGAGAACGGGCGCTTTTTTGTGCACTCTGCTGTATGCATGAATAATCCACGCCCGGTTTATGCAGAATTCCGTGCAAAATCCGCCGTATTCGCGGCAGAGATGAAAGTCACGGCGGCTGAAATTGCAAACACTTCGCCCACAATAACAGCACTACCTTATTATTATATGACATTTCGGGCAAAAAAACAATAGTACAGGGGAAATTTTCCGAAGAAAATGCAAATTATTCGTGAACGCCGCGCATACTTGACAAACACCGCAATCTGTGATATGATACAGACAAAGATTTTACCCAATCCGAAAGGAGGACGGCATATGAAACTCTGCCCGAAATGCGGCGCGCATCA
>JAFUQY010000202.1 GCA_017472105.1 Clostridia bacterium
ATAGCAGCGGTATTCACACACAAAAGCGTCCATGCCGATGGCGTTGAAATACTCCGCGTAGCCCTGACCTTCGTGGGGAGCACGTCTCGCATAACCGCCGCCCGGGAAGATCACGCAGGTCGCATCGGATTTCCGGTTTTCAGCCGGGTAATACTCGAGCACGGGAACCTCTTCGCACAGTCCGGGGACTTTATCCCACATCTGAATCGTTGTCATGATGGTGTTTCTCCTTTGTTCTGATCGGATTTCTGTTGGTTTGATTATAGCAGATTCCGCGGAGAGTGTCAAGGTTAATCCGAAATCACGGTTTCACCTCGGTGAATTTTGCGTCAGTGAAATTCTCGGGAGCCGGCCGCTTATTTTGGAATCACGGCTTCACGACATGCCGGCTCAGTGGTGATACCCCGTCATTCTGACACTGTACTCGGTGTAGATCACGGAGAACCGTTTGTAGTCCTTCTCCTTCAGCTTCCCTTCCGCGTACAGCTCGTCCAGACGGCGTTTCAGCTTTTCCCTTGCCGCCTGAGCCGCGTCCTTGTAATTGTTTTCGAGATTTGCCTGCATGTCCGCGACGATTTCCTCAAGTTCGGTCACCGCAGGATTTTTGAAAAGTTTCAGCATATACCCTCCGTCAGCAGATGCCAAAAAATCCGGCAGAATTTACCGGATTTGATGGATTTATTCGATTATTCTTCGTCAGCGGATGCGACAACAGCGATACCGAGCTCAGCGAGAGCGTTGGGATCAGCCGCTGCGGGGCACTTGGAGAGAAGCTCGGACGCGTTCTGTACCTTCGGGAATGCGATAACGTCGCGGATGTCTTCCAGACCGAGGAGCAGAGTGACAACACGGTCCAGACCGAATGCGAGACCGCCGTGCGGAGGTACACCGTACTTGAAGGCTTCGAGGAGGAATCCGAACTTTTCGTCCGCTTCTTCTTCGCCGATGCCGAGAACTTCGAACATCTTGGTCTGAAGCTCAGTGGTGTGGATACGGATGGAACCGCCGCCGAGCTCAGTGCCGTTGAGAACGCAGTCGTATGCTCTCGCACGTACCGCGCCGGGATCGGTGTCGATGAGGGGCAGGTCTTCTTCCATGGGCATGGTGAAGGGATGGTGCATTGCGTAGAAGCGGCCGTCCTCTTCGGAGTACTCGAGAAGCGGGAATTCGGTGACCCAGAGGAAGTTGAACTTGGACTTGTCAACGAGACCCAGTCTCTTTGCAGCTTCACAGCGGAGCGCGCCGAGAGAGTCGTAAACAACGGAATTCTTTGCCGCAACGATGAGGGCAAGGTCGCCTTCCTTTACGTTCATCTTTTCGAGGATTGCGTTGATTTCGTCCTCGGTCATGAACTTTGCGAAGGAGGAAGTGGGTGCGCCTGCGGTGTTCTTGTACCATGCGAGACCGCGTGCGCCGTAGGTCTTCACGAATTCGGTCAGGGAGTCGATTTCCTTACGGGTCATCTTCGCGCCGCCTTCCACGGTGATACCGCGAACGGAACCGCCGTCAGCAACCGCACCTGCGAATACGGAGAAGCCGGAATCCTTGACGATGTCGGAAATGTCGCACAGTTCCATGCCGAAACGGGTGTCGGGCTTGTCGGAGCCGTAGCGGTTCATCGCTTCCTTCCAAGTCATGCGCGGGAAAGGAGTGGGCAGATCCTGCTTGAGGAAGTCGCGGAAGAGGGTCTTGAGGTAGCCCTCGTTCATTGCGATGATGTCTTCTTCATCGGCAAAGGACATTTCAAGGTCGATCTGGGTGAATTCGGGCTGACGGTCTGCGCGGAGGTCCTCGTCACGGAAGCAGCGTGCAATCTGGATATAGCGGTCGAAGCCGGAGTACATGAGAAGCTGCTTGTAGAGCTGAGGAGACTGGGGCAGAGCGTAGAACTTACCGGGATGAACGCGGCTGGGAACGAGATAGTCACGCGCGCCTTCGGGAGTGGGCTTGATGAGGCAGGGAGTTTCAATATCGATGAAGCCGTTGTCAGCGAAGTAGTTGCGGGTGATCTTGACGATTTCGGAGCGCGCGATGATGTTCTGCTGAAGGTCGGGACGGCGAAGGTCGAGATAGCGGTGCTTCAGACGCAGTTCGGGCTTGACGTCGCTCTTTTCCACGATTGCGAAGGGAGGAGTCTGAGCCGCGGTGAGAATCTTGAGGGCGTCAACGTAGATTTCGATTTCACCTGTGGGAATGTTCTTGTTGATTGCCGCTTCGCCTCTGGAGCGTACAACGCCGTGAGCGGAGAGAACAAATTCCGCACGGATGCCGAACGCCTTGTCGAAGATTTCACGGTCGGTGCTGTCGTCGAATGCGAGCTGAACAATGCCGGTTCTGTCTCTGAGGTCGATGAAGATCAGGCTGCCGAGGTCGCGCTGTCTCTGGCACCAGCCTGTTACGGTAACTTCTTCGCCGATATTGGCGGAGGTGAGAGTACCGCAGTAATGGGTTCTCTTATCTGCTTTGGTGAAAGATTCCATGGTATATATCGTCCTTTCGGTTATTTTATTATTTATTTGCAAATCCGGAGTCAGCCGTCATGCGGCTTGCCGTATCTGTTCCGGTATAATCTTTATACCGCATGCGACCACTTCCCTTCAGGTGATTTTTTATTATTCGGCAGACTCCGCGAGGAAATCCTGGAGAGTCAGCAGATCCCGTGTGATGAAGTCCGCACCCGCCTTCTGGTACATTGCCTCACCGAAGTGAGTGGGTACCGCAGCCGCCGCCATTCCCGCACGCTTTGCCAGCTTCACGCCGACCACGGAGGAGGTGCACACCACGGTCTCGCCGGGCTTGGCGTCCATCTCTGCCGATGCCCTTGCGAATGCCTCCGGATAGTGCTGGGAGGAAATGATGAGGTCAAAGGTGTCGGCGGAAAGTCCCGCATTGTTCAGCTTTTCGCGGATTTTTTCATCCGGAAGGTCGGAAAGGAGCGCGAGCTTCACACCTGTGGTGGAGAGAATCTCGAGCAGTCTCGCCGTCCACGGAAGCGCCGCATCCTCGTGGGTCACGGTGCCTTCCATATCAAAAATAATCAGTTTTTTCATGCAGTTTTCGTACATGGCATCGTTTTCATGCCAGTTCCGTCCTAAGTTTTTCTCGTATTTGCGCACGTACGCGTCGGTGAATTCGTCCGCGGTGATGCCGTAGGATTCCATCATGTCGAAGAGGTACATGAACGTGTCCGCAACTTCTTCCACGAAATGGGCGCGGACGCTTTCGTTGTTCATGATGCCCTCACCGCCCTTTTTCTTGATGATGGCGATGGCTTCTCCCAGCTCGTCGATGCTCCACAGAATGGAGAACGGCGCATGCTCCGGCGTACGGTTTTCGATCCAGCCCTTTTCAACCGCCAGATCGTGCTGCATTTTCAGAAATTCCGAAATTTTCCCGTCCATGTCGTCATTCCTTTGTTTTCCGCCGGAATTACTGTCTGGAACGGATGAATTCGACGATCTTGTCAAGTTCCACTTCGGTCTGCCCGCTCGTTGCCATTTCCTTGAGCACGGCACGGCCGCTTTCGATTTCGGAGTCGCCGAGGATGCAGACATACTTCGCACCGATCTTGTCCGCGTACTTCATCTGCGCCTTGAGGCTGCGTCCCATGATGTCGGAGTCCGCATTGATGCCCGCGCTTCTGAGTTCGGAGGTGATGACGGATGCCTTCACAGCGGCATTCTGACCCATTGCCGCAATGTACAGCTCGGGAACCGCCAGTGCGGGAACCTCAATGCCGTCCTGCTTCATCGCGAGGATGAGACGGGTGATGCCCATACCGAAGCCGATGCCTGCCATCTTAGGACCGCCGAGCTCTTCCATCAGACCGTCATAACGACCGCCGCCGCAGACCGTGCTCTGTGCACCGATGCCTTCGGCGATGAACTCGAATACGGTTCTGGTGTAGTAGTCAAGGCCGCGTACGATGTGCGGGTCGATGACGTAGTCGATGCCGTTTGCTTCGAGATATGCGATCAGCTCGTCCATGTGAGCCCGGCATTCGGGGCAGAGGTTTTCCACCGTCTTCGGTGCGTTTTCGGCAACCTTCCTGCAGGAGTCATTCTTGCAGTCGAGAACGCGGAGCGGGTTAGCTTCCATTCTGTCCAGACAAGTGTCGCACAGGTCAGCCGCATTCGCCTTGAGGTAATCCTTGAGCGCTGCGCGGTACTGGGGACGGCATTCGGGACAGCCGATGGAGTTGATGTGGAGCCGGACATTCTTCAGTCCGATTTCCTTGATAACCGCGTTGCCGAGGGAGATGATGGTGAAGTCAGCTCCGGCAGACGGTGCGCCGAACATTTCCACGCCGAACTGCACGAATTCGCGGCTTCTGCCGGCTTCGGGCTTTTCGTAGCGGAAGCAGTTGATGACGTAGAAGAACTTGAGCGGAAGGGTGTCGGTCGCCTTGCCGTTTTCGATGATCGCACGGGCAACGGACGCGGTTCCCTCGGGTCTGAGCGCATAAACGGTGCCTTCCTTGTCGGTGAAGGAGTACATTTCCTTCTGCACAACGTCGGTGGTTTCGCCCACGCCGCGCTTGAACAGACCGATTTCCTCAAACATGGGAGTCTTGATCTCGGTGAAGCCGAAACGTTCTGCGACACTGCGCACCTTGTTCTCTATGAAATTCCACACGAACACCTCGGGCGCGTAAACGTCCATGGTACCGCGGGGCTTGATGATTTTTTCCATGATAACTCCGTAATACAAGGCATAAAATGCCGATTTTCTCTGATTATATAAGTATAGCAAAAACTGTGCGATTTATCAAGTGGCAAAGTGTTATTTTTATACGGTTTACGGCAGGTTTGTATTGGTGATTCCGTCGTCTGCTGTCCTCTTCCGTCATCTCCGGGAAGTCCGGCTCAACCTCCGGTGGCAGTCTCCGGCGGAAAAATCACCTGCGCGGTTATTGAAAATCCTGCGCGTCGGGAGTACAATAATGTCAACGATGCATCGGGTAATTCCAAGAAAAAGAGGACACATCATGAACATTGACGCAAAGAAAATCGGCGGACAGATTGCCCTGCTGAGAAAGAACAGCGGACTGACGCAGAATGAACTCGGTGAGAGACTGGGCGTATCCTATCAGGCTGTCTCAAAATGGGAACGCGGCGAAACCCTCCCGGACGTGGGACTGCTTCTGGATCTTGCGGCCATTCTGCGCACAACGGTCGACAATCTCCTGTCAGGAGGTGAAAAAATCATGGAATACCGCGGGAAAGTGACGGTTGCCGAAGCAAAAGAAGCGCTCGGATGCCTGAAACGGATGGGTGAGCTGCTCGGAGAAGACAATCTTCTGTACAGCGCCGCCGTCGACGGGATCAATCAGCGGATGAACACAACCATCGAAGAAGCGTTCCGCAGTGAGAAAATTTTCGAATGCTTCACCGCGGAGGCGCTTCTCTCCTGCATCCGGAACGGGTATTATGTCGACCTGACGGATGTGAAAAACAGCATGAAGCACGAGAAATTCCGGGATTTTGTGCTTGCGTACGCACAGGAGCACGGGCTTTCGTGACATGAGAAAAGGGAGATTCGCGTCTCCCTTTTTTGCTGTATTCACCGCAGAATTCCGTTTTCCATCCGTTTCCGGATCGGAGCTGCGGCGGCAATTTTTTCGTCATGCGTCACCATGATGCAGGTCTGTTTCAGCTCCTTCTGCATTTTCACGATCAGCCCGAGCAGGTTGTCCGCAGATGCGCGGTCAAGACTTCCCGTAGGTTCATCCGCAAGAAGCAGACGCGGACGGCAGATCAGGGCGCGCGCCACGGCAACCCTCTGCTGTTCACCGCCGGACATTGCGGACGGAAAATGATTCAGCCGATGTGCAATTCCGAGCATTTCGCACAGTTCATCGAAATAGAATCGTGAAAAGCTCTTTCCCGAAATCAGGCACGGCAGACGAATATTTTCCGCCGCAGTCAGTGTCGGGAGCAGGGAAAAATTCTGGAACACAAACCCGATTTTCTGCGCGCGGATATCCGACAGCCGGTCGTCCGCCGCATCGTACATACTCTCACCGTCGAGATATACCTTGCCGCCGTCGGGTGTGTCGATCCCGCCGAGAAGCCCGAGCAGAGTCGATTTTCCGCACCCGGACGATCCGGTAATGGTAATGAAATCCCCTTCGTTCACGGTCAGATTGCACCCGTCCACCGCGCGGATGGTGTCGTCACCCTGTACATATACTCTTGTCAGGTCTTTCGCTTCAAGAATCATTGAAAATCTCCTTTCACAGCAGTGGCATGGTCAAGAATCTGTGCGGTCATTTTCCGTGAGGAACGGATCTGGAGGAACACATTTCCGCCAAGGAAAATCAGGCACACCAGAAGGATCGAGAAAATATCCAGTCCGCCGCCGCTGTCCGCCATCATGCCGAAAATCCCGACGACCCCCAGCAGAATGGAAATCAGTGCGCCGAACGCGTAATCCGCCACCGTCTCCGGAATCACCGCTCTCATAACATCCTCCGCTCTCGCACCGATGGCATGAAGCAGGGACAATTCACGCTTCCGTCCGATCAGTCTCGCTTTCAGCATCGCAAAGGATGTGATGTAGCCGACAAGGAACAGAATCACGGCTTCGGTCAGAAAGAAAAGTCGGTACCATCGCGCAATCCGGTTGTTCTCGGCACGGGAGGCGGCGGAATCACGGAAATGCACATCGTATTGATCGGCATATTCCGTCAGTTTTTCTTTCAGCTTCACCGGATCCGCGTCATCCTCCGTGTAGATGTGAATATACGCATATCCTTCGGTATCGCTGAATACTTGATAGTCCCTCGCGTCAGCATGGGCAACACCTTTGATGCGGTCGATTTCGGCAACCATCTGCTCGGAGAACAGGGTCTTATAATCGCTTTCAAGTGAATATGCAAATGTACTGCGGTTTGTCTTCACCGTAGTTGCGCCGATGAGGAAAATCACCGGGAGCACCAGCAGGAACGCAGTCACGGCATTGTACTTCACACTCCGCCTGAGCGAGCGTCTGACATACAGTTTTCCGTAGTCGCCGAGATCCCCGTCCTCCGGGAGATATCCGCGGTCATTCTCGGCATCCGGTGACCGGTTTGCGGAACGGAGCATGGCGGTGATGCTTTTTTCACGTGCATAACCGGTCAGAACACCGCCCGTCAGTACGGCAATCATACCGCCGAGAACCATCCCAACGTTGAGAACGGGAATTTTGTACACCAGCGGCACGAAATTTGTGATGCTCATGTCCCCGGCAGTACAGACGTCAACCAGAACATGTATAACCGCAAATGCCGCCGGAACTGCAATCACAGCCGCAAGTACGATGCAGATTCCGCCCGTGAGCACCCGCATCCTACGGATATCACGCCGTTTCATGCCGAGTGCGCGCAGAGTTCCCGCTTCACCGGGCCTGCTTTCGCTGTACAGGGCGAAAAACGTCTTCGCCGCTGCAAATCCGATCAGTCCGAACGCCACATACAGGATCAGATTGGACGCCGAGAACATATACCCGACGGGATCTACGGCGTTGAGGCATTCCTGAAATGTAACAATGGATACAAGAGAAAATATCAGTCCCGCCGAAATGAGCGCAAACGGCAGCAGTGTCCGCCACCGGAACCGGAATTCACGCCATGTGAGAAACATAAGCAGTTTCATACAGTCCTCCTCCGGA
>JAFUQY010000203.1 GCA_017472105.1 Clostridia bacterium
CTGTGCACAGAACGCCCAGTAAAACCAGTCGCCCTCCGTATCGCGGATTTCTCTTTCCAGATATACGGTATCGCCGTCAATCCGGTCAAGTGTGATGTTTCCGGCGGTGAAATTCTGATGGATTTTCATTGCGTACCTCCTGTATCCTGTTTTGTATATCAGATCAATTCCGCCTGAATTTCTGCTGCGGTGATTTCTCCCGGTGTCACGCCCTTCTTCACCGCAAGTGCCGCCGCGATACCGCATGCTTCACCGATTCCCACGCAGATCGGCATGACGCGGTAGTTGGAGTGAGCCATGTGGGTTCCGCTGATGTTCCGTCCGCTGAGAAGAAGTCCGTCCACGGTTTCGGGAAGGAGGCAGCGGTACGGGATCGTGTAGCCCTTCGGCTGTTTCCACTGATGCTGGACACCGGTTTTATCCAGTCCTGCACCGGTCAGATTATGCACGTCGAAATTGAAATGTGCGCCGCGTACCACCCAGTCCTCAAACACTCTTGCGGTGAGGATATCGTCTTCGTTCAGGACGTATTCACCCTTGAAATGTCTCGTTTCACGCACGCCCATCATGGAACCCGCGCTGATGATGTAGCAGTTTTCAAATCCCGGCACGAATTCTCTCAGATACGCCACAATCGCGGGCATCTGGGAACGGCAGACCAGCTCCGCACGGGTCAGATCCTCCGCAAGCGTTCCGTCGATCTCCGTGCAGTTGGTCATATTGCAGGTCACAACTCCGGGCAGTGTCGTCCGGTAAACGAGAATATGCCCCGCGGGATACGGGATGTGCTCCTTTGCAAGTGCCTGCAATTCTCCTTTCGGCGTCTGATAGGTCGATTCAAACGAGCCGAGGAAAACTGCGCGGGACGTATCCACACCGCCGACCTTGAACATCAGCGTGCACGGCTGCATCTTCCCGTCGGATTCCCTGCCCTTGTAGTACGGTACACCTGCAAACGCCGCGACATCTCCGTCCCCGGTACCGTCAACGATCACTTTTGCTTTGAATACACGCCGTCCGCTCTTGCTCTCGGTGATGACGCCCGTAATGCGCTTTCCGTCCATGATTACGCCGCAGACAAAGGTGTACAGAAGCACCGTCACACCGGCATCGCGTAGCATATCGAGATACACCGATTTGAGGTTTTCCGGATCAATCGTGGGGACAATCTTCCCTTTCTGCGCGCCTTCGTTCCGGTCAGCCATTGCCTGAAGGAGCTCGGTGTAGAATTTTGACGAAACCGTGCCCGTGAAGTGGCTCATCAGCCCGGAAGTGGAGATCCCGCCGACGGTGTTGTTCCACTCCAGCAGAAGTACCTTCGCACCGCGCCGTCCGGCATTGATTGCGGCAGATACCCCGGCAGGACCCGATCCGGCTACGATGACGTCATATTCGCCGGCAACGGGCAGCTGTTTTTCTTTTTCGCAGTAAAAATCCATAAATTCTCCGTTTCTCATGAAAAAAGACTTGCATTTTTCTGTAAACAGTATATAATAAAATCAGGATTCAGTAAATGTCAATTCTGTTATTTCATTTGTCAGAAATGACCCGGAGACGATTATGAATATTGAAAAAGAAATCGAAAAGAGAAAGCAGTGCCTGTTCCGGAACCGCTATCGGTGCGGAATCGGGACGGCACTGACGACGCATGTGTTCAACAACGACATCCAGAATCACGATTTCGTCATCAGCTGGATGCTCCGCTGTCACGGTACCATGCAGGAACAGGGCAAAACCTATGAAATTCACGACGAATGCCTGACGATACGCCGTCCGGACCGGGAGTACCACATGGAAATCCCTGACACCGACGGACTCCGGCTGTACATGAACTTCCCGCAGCAGGTTTATCCCACGCTTCTGTGGATGATGCCGGAGCTGGAAACCATGGAGCCCGTTCAGACCCAGCCGTGGAACGACGGACTCATCCGGGAGTTCTTTGCAATATATGATCGGATCGAATCCCTTTCCTCCACCGAAATCTATACCGTTTTTCCGCAGATCATCCAGTACATCCTGCGGGTCACCGGCATCCAGACCATGCGCGCCGCCAATCCCCTGAGACAGGCAAAGCTCCTTCTCGAGGAAAACAATACCATGCCGCTGACGGATATCGCTGCCAGATGCGGCATGAATTACAACACATTCCGCCGGAAATTCACGGAGCATTATGAAGTCTCGCCGCATCAGTACCGCATCCGCTACCGGATCGAGCTGGCGAAAAATCTGCTGGAATCCGGTCTTTCCGTCAAAAACACCGCCGAACAGCTCGGATATCCGGACATTTACTCCTTCACGCATCAGTTCACCGCGCTGACCGGTATGCCGCCGTCCGCATATTCCCGAGCATGATTTTTCCCCTGACACTACCGCTGAAATGGGATACAACCGAGGATATCGATATGAAATACAACATCAGCAAAGAATTCTTCCCTTACTCACTCTTCACACCGCCGATCCGGAACGCAGAGATTGCCGGATGGATGGGCTCGAAAATGAAGCCGCCGCGATGGGTGCAGAAGAACCGCAGCCGTGAGGTTTCCGTCACATCCGAGCGCATCAGGAGCTATGACGGCAGCGAAATTCCAGTCTTCGTCATCTCTCCACGCGGGCTTGCGGTGACGTCGCCCTGTCTTGTTTACTTCCACGGCGGCGGATTTTTCTTCGAGGGTGCGCCTTATCACTACAAGCTCGCAAAACGGTATGCCCTTGCATGTAACTGCCGCGTGATCTTCGTGCAGTACCGGCTCGCTCCGAAACATCCGCATCCGATCCCTGTCCGTGACTGTTATGCGGCTCTGCGGTGGACATTTGAGAACGCGGAACGGCTGAAGATTGATCGGGAAAAAATCGCCGTCGGCGGTGACAGTGCAGGCGGAGCTCTTGCGGCGGGAGTCTGTCAGATGGCACGGGACAGCGGAACGGATATGCCGCTCTTTCAGCTTCTCATCTATCCCGTGACGGATCGCAGAATGCATTATGACTCCTGCCGTACGTTCACTGACACGCCCATGTGGAATGCAAAACTCTCGGTCAAAATGTGGCAGGGATACGTGCAGAAAGAAAACACCGCCGATCTTGCCTATGCCTCACCGATGGAAGCGGAGCGTTTTGACAGTCTTCCCGCGGCTTATATCGAGAGTGCCGAATTTGACTGCCTGCATGACGAAGGAATCGCATATGCGGTCGCGCTGGAAAATGCAGGAGTCGATGTGACACGGAACGAAACCAAAGGCACAATGCACGGCTTTGACATCGCCGAAAAAGCTCCGGCCACGCAGGTAGCAGTCAACGCACGGATTGAATTTATGAAACGGCATTTTGGCGGATTCTGACGGATCCATCGCCGGTTCACTGCTTTATTGACTTTGCGCGGCACGTATGCTATACTGGAATCACATGAAAGCCCTGCGTCGGAGGTTGTTATGGACATCAAATCTCTCAGAAAACTTACAACAGAACAGCGCAATCCACGCTCAGCGGAAATCGACAAAGCCGACTCTGCCGGGATCGCGCGGATCATCAACGAAGAAGACAAAACCGTTGCCCCTGCAATCGAAAAGGAACTTGACAGAATCGCTC
This sequence comes from Clostridia bacterium, assembly GCA_017472105.1. The sequence continues at coordinate 3,583 of JAFUQY010000203.1, forward strand.
CGCTGATCGATGCTGCCGCAGAAGCACTGGCATCCGGCGGGCGGATTGTCTACATCGGAGCCGGTACCTCCGGAAGACTCGGTGTCCTCGATGCCGCGGAATGCCGTCCCACATACGGTGTGGATGACAACACCATCATCGGACTGATTGCGGGCGGCAGGAGTGCGATGTTCTCCGCCGTTGAGGGAGCGGAAGATTCCCTGACCCTTGCGGAAGAAGAACTCCGTGCCGTTGATTTTTCGAAAAAAGACCTTCTCATCGGCATTGCCGCATCCGGACGGACTCCCTACGTCATCGGCGCACTGAAGCATGCGCGCTCGCTCGGTGCCGTCACAGGTTCCGTTTCCTGCGTTCCCGATGCCGCGATCTCCGCGCTTGCCGATTATCCCGTTGAAATCGTCACCGGTGCGGAAGTCATCACCGGATCCACACGGATGAAAGCGGGAAGTGCCCAGAAAATGGTTCTCAACATGATTTCCACCGGGGCGATGATCCGGAACGGAAAAGTCATGGGCAATCTCATGGTGGATGTGCAGGCGACGAACGACAAACTGCGTACACGCGCACTGCGGATCGTGATGGAATGCGCCGAAACCGATGAAGAAACTGCGGCTGAGGCTCTCAGAAAAGCCGGCGGCAGTGCCAAAAAAGCGATTCTCAGCCTGATATCAGAAAATGCATAACCGGAGTACATCATGAAAACCATTATATCGGTCGATGCCGGCGGAACCAAAACCCGTGCCGTTCTGCTTGACGAAGCACTGACGGTTCACGCCGAAACTGTAAAAGGATGCGGAAATCTCGCCGTCGATTATCCTTCCGCGCAGAACCATATCCTCTCAGCCGTCTCGGAAATCCTGTGTGCCTCACCTCACAAACCATCGGCAGTCATCATCGGTGCCGCCGGTGTATCTGCGGAAGGTGTTTCCGAACGGCTGAAAACAGCACTGGAAAACCGGTTCCGTCTGCCGGTGCATGTAACCTCCGACGGGATTCTCGCGCTGTATTCCGCTCTCGGCGAACAGGACGGAATGACTGTCGTGTCCGGCACCGGGTCGATCCTCCTTGCCAAAAAAGGTACCGAGATTCATCGTGTCGGCGGATGGGGCCATCTCCTCGGCGAAAAAGGCAGTGCCGCATCCATCGGATATGCCATGCTTGCTTACATCTGTAGGTGTCGGGATGAAGGCGTCCCCGATGAAGAAGCAGAAACCGCCGCATACCGCGAACTCGGCGTCTCCTCCTTCGGCGAAATGATTTCGTTTGTCTATTCCCGTCCGAAAAGCGACATTGCCCGTCTTGCATCCGCAGAAAACACACTCGCGCTCTCCGGAAACTCAGGTGCCGGATCAAGACTACGAAGTGCGGCGGCGGACTTGTCTGCATGCACTGCGGAGCTGTATCGCCGGCTCGGATTCCGGGATGAAACGATTTCCCTCTCCGGCGGATGCATCCGTCACATCAGTGTTTTCCGGGAGGAATTCCTGCGTCTTCTCGCGTCAGACCTTCCATCAGCGAAACTATCTGACAACGACGCGGATCCCGTATGCGGCGGGTTTACGATCTGGCGTCAGCTGAATCTATGAGGATGAATCTTATGTTTGAAAAAACGCTTGCACTTATCAGAAGCGGAATCGGTACGGGATATCCCTGTGCAGCTTTCGCAATCGGTCGGGGCTATGACGTATATCTGCGCGAATTCTGCGGAAAACGTCAGCTTCAGCCGTGTGAATTGGATCTGACCGAAGACACGCTCTTTGATCTGGCGTCTCTCTCGAAGCTGGTTTCCACCACAATGGTCGCGCTGAAATTCCTTGAGGAAGGAAAACTCGCCCTGCGGGATCCGCTCGGAATGTACATCGGGAACACCGGCAATTTCGCCGACTGCGATATCCTGCACCTGATGACGCATACCTCGGGACTGACGCCGCATCTTCCGCTGTACCGGATGACCCACGAAAACGGCGGCGTGACCGGAACGATTCTCTCATCCGCTCCGCTGTCAAAGCCTGGCGAGGAAGTGCATTACTCCTGCATGGGCTACATGATTCTGAAAGAAATTCTCGAAAAGATCAGCGGTGACTCCCTCGATGTGCTGGCGAAGAAATACGTTTTCGATCCGCTCGGAATGAAGACCGCCTGTTATAATCCCGCGCTCAGCCAGCCTTCCCTTCCGACTGCGGCAACCGAATACCGCGCTGACACGGGCGAATGGTCAACCGGGCATGTCCACGATGAAAACGCATGGTATCTCGGCGGAGTTTCCGGAAATGCCGGTGTTTTTGCGTCACTTGACGACATGATCGCCTTCGCCGGAATGTGCTCGACGCGCGGTCTGACAGCCGACGGAAACCTGTATCTGACCCATCGCGTCTTCGATCTGGCAGTGCAGAACCGAACGCCGGATGCATCGGAGTCCCGCGGTCTCGGATTCCAGCTCATGGGAAAGCAGTATTCGCCCATGGGAGACCTGATGGCACCGGGAAGCTACGGTCACACCGGATTCACCGGAACCAGTCTGTACGTTGACAGCGAAACCGGACTCTGGGGAATTCTGCTGACCAACTCCGTCCACTACGGAAGGAACAACCGTGCCGCATCCTACCCTCTCCGCCGAAGATTCTACAATCTGATGACAACGGAATACGAACAACTGAAAGCACAGGGGGACATCGGATGAAAGCAAAACACAAGGTACTCTGCGGAGCCGATATTCTGGCACGTGACGGCATTTTGGCATCCGGAAAATGCGGACTGATTACTGCTCCCACCGGCGTAACACGGGATCTCACGCCGACCGCGGATGTTCTCGCAGGACTGTGCGATCTGCGGGCGTTGTTCGGACCCGAGCACGGAATCCGCGGTGACGCTCAGGCGGGTGCTGAGGTTGCGGATTTTGTAATCGACGAGCGGACATCCCTTCCCGCGTACAGCCTGTACGGAAAAGGAGAAACTGCGGCAAAAAAAGCGCTCGCGGAGCTTGACACGGTCGTTTTCGATATTCAGGATGTCGGCGCGAGATTCTACACCTATGCCTATACCATGACCGATGCCATGAAATTCTGCGCACAGCACGGCATCCGCTTTATCGTTCTCGACAGACCCAATCCCGTCGGTGGTCTTCGTGCGGAAGGAACCATTCTTGACCGGAGATTCTCCTCGTTTGTAGGCCGATTTCCGACTCCGACACGCCCGGGACTGACGATCGGCGAATTTGCCATGATGATGAACGAAACCGAAGGAATCGGATGCAGTCTCACCGTGGTTCCCTGCGAAAACTGGACGAGGGACATGTACTACGACGACACGGATCTTGTCTTTATTCAGCCGTCCCCGAATATTCCGACAACCGACACTGCGTTTGCCTATATCGGCACCTGCATTTTCGAGGGCACCAATCTGTCCGAAGGAAGAGGAACCACGCGGCCTTTTGAAATCATCGGTGCACCATGGCTCAAGTCGTCGGCTGTCATCGAAGCAGTCGGAAAACAGCCCGGTGTAATCCTGCGCGAGACTGCATTTACGCCGACGTTTTCCAAGTATGCCGGTCAGAACTGCCGCGGAATCCAGCTCCATGTAACCGACCGCGACGCATTCCGGCCGTTTGCTGTGGGGCTGTACCTTCTCGATGCCATCCGGAAGACACATCCCGAGCTCGAACTCCGTCCGTTTCTCGCAAATCTTCTCGGAACCGATGCCGTTTTTGACACCGGATTTGACACGGACACGTTTCTGTCAGCCGAAGCAGAAAAAGTCGCCCGCTGGCAGGAAAAATCTGCCGCATGGCAGTTATACAGTCACACGTAACAAACAGAAAACCGGAGGGCAGCCTTTCACTGTTCCCTCCGGTTTGTTTGTTATGCTGTTTTCCGGCTTATTTGCCCGTCAGATAGACATAATCCGCTTCCATCGCAGACGCGCCTTTCTGACCGGAACGCTTGCGGATGGTGAGGTAATTTCCGTCCGCGTCCTTTGCCAGAATTTCGATTGCGTTGTATGTACCCTCACCGCGAAGCTCGGATGCTTCAATGCGGATACTGTCACCGCTCTTGATGGTGTCGATGGTGCGTACGATTTTGCCGTTGATGAGCAGATCCGCCGACTGGATCTTGTCACCGTTGATGGTTATATACAGGTCATAATAATCGCTGCCTTCGTAAAGTCCGGTGATGCCGATTTCCTTCGATGCCGAATAATACCCGAAGGATTCCATCAGCGTTGTCGGGTTTTCCATCTGCTGGTTCATCCATTCACGGCGGTCGAGCAGCCACTGCCGGAGCGTATTGACTTCCTTTTCGTTTGTCCAGTCGTATCTCCAGCGCTTGTTGTCGGCCGCAGATGCGTCGGCGAGCTTTTCGTTCCAGACTTCCAGTTCGCTCATCACTGTGTCGATATTGCCCTGGATCTCGCCCCAGCGTTCGTAGAGCTGAAGGACGAACCACGGATCGTTGTACAGTGCGCGGTACCAGTATTCGCGGTCCTGGCTTTCGCTGTGCCACCATGTGTTGTACTTGCCGCCGTCTCCGCCGAGGTTGACGTGGTTGCCGGACGACCAGTCCATATCCCAGATCGGACCCCATGTGATGAGTCCGCCCACATCCTTATACATGTAGCAGCTCTTGTACAGAAGCTCGACGTTCTTGAAGACTTCGTTGACCATCCAGAAATCGATGAACGAATCCACGTCCATGTATTCGGAATAGTGCTTGCCGTCCGCATTCAGACGGTTCGGTGCGTAGATCGCATCTTCCATATCCTGAATGTAATCGGTCAGGTAGTTCAGCATTTCGCTGTTCGACTTGAGGTATTCCGGATTCTGGAGCTGGAGCTTCATGTCGTTTTTGGTCGTGAACTTGGTAACTTCGTCGTAGTAGTAATCGTTTTCGATCAGGTAGCCGCCGGTGATATCGTATCCGGAGGTGTCTACGTAATCGGAAATGGTGTAGTCGCCGAACTTGCCGGACGTAATCCACGCGAGATTTGCAGTCAGCTTTTCTTCAAGTGCATCGCGTTCTGCAATCGACAGTCCCTCCTTCTTCGCGATCGCTTTGGCAACATCTTCCGCCTCTTCTTCCCAGTTGAAGATTTCAATGCGGTTTTCGACTGCACGGATCGTTTCCGTGAACTGATACATGCCGTAGTACTCACCGTTGTAGATGAGATTGACAAAGATGGAGTCACAGGACGCAAGACCGAGATCCTTACCGAAGTCATAGGAGAGCTTGTTGCGGAGGTTGGTGCGGTCGTATGCATTCGCGAGCAGATACCAGTGCTTGCTTTCACCCATGCCGAACATATCCGCCTTGCTGCCGAGCTTGATATGGAACGGACGCTTTGCCTGATATGCCGTCGAGTTGCCGCGCAGCTTGATCTGGATATCGCCGCTGTAAACGGTAGTCGGATAGTCAGGCGTCGTAACAACCGTCATCGCCGCGTCGGAATAACCGCCTTTGGAGATATCATAGTACGCGCTGTCGCTGTCGATATAAATGGTGGGAAGGCTGCTGTGATAATAGAACACGTCGTCATAGCCGTCCACCGCGAGCGTTATCATGCCGTTTTCATCCTTGGCGGTCAGCGGATAGATACCGTCCGTGTTGGTTATGGTTCCCTTTGACGCACCGGTCGCGGCATTTCTGACCGTCCACTTGAATGTCACGCCGTCCGGGTAATTCTTCGCAATCAGGTTATCCCCGTCGCGTTCGATGCATCCGACCACACCGGAGAAGACGCGCAGATCGTAGGTCTTCATGATGCCGTCGGCGTATGCAGTGAGGGTCACATCCGCATGGCCGAACTCCGGCTTCGTGACAATCGCGTTACCGCCGTCGATTCTGATAACGGAGTCGTCGCTGGACTTCCATGTGATCTTTCTGCCCATGACTTCGTCCGCAAGGGTAAAGCCGGACTCAACCTGATCTTCCGTCTCCCCGTCCCTGAGGTTCAGGCGGATAAAGTCCAGAATGGAGAAAAGTCTGCTTTCATAGGCAGTCTTCAGAAGCGGGTACATGCCTTCCTCAAGATGCCAGTACGCGTCATCCATCGCGAGACTGCCGCCGCACAGGGTTTCGTAGGACGCTGCCTTGCCGATGCCGTTGTGTTCCTTGCCGCATCCGGTGAGGTAGTAGACGTTTTCGAGCTTTCTGACCTTGGAGTCGCCGCCCGTGATCGCATTTCCGGAGCCGCCTTCATGGGTGACGGAGCCGAGCTGGATTACATTCTTGAGGGAACCGAGGTCGGATGCACGGATACGCCCGATCAGACCGCTCGTATAGTTGGCATTGCCGTTGTTGTCGCCGGTGACCTGCACATTCGTGAAGATATTGGTGATGTGGATGGTCTCGTTGGTGCATCCGGTGTAGCTCTGTGTACGGCACTGTCCGATCAGAGAGCCGATCCCGAGGATATCGCCGGATTCGTTCTCCACATTCAGCGCACCGGAGATAATTGCGATATTGTCAACGACCGCATTGCCGGAAACCTGTCCGCAGAGGATACCGTAGGTTGCCGAGCCTTTCGCATTGCCGGTGACCTCCGCGTCCTTCAGAATGAGGTTCTTGATGACCGCCGGATCGTTTTTATTCTTGGAACCGACGGAGCCGAACAGACCGACATGAACGCGGTCGGTATCACTGACGGTAATATTCAGACCGATGATGGTATGTCCGCGGCCATCGAACGTGCCGGTGAAGACATTGTTTCCTTCGACGATGCCGCATTCACTTTCGGAACCGCCGATGGGAGTGAAATTGCTGACTTCGGAAAGATCGATATCCGCAACGAGGAAATAGTCCCCGTCAAGCGGGTATTTTCTGTTTGTCCCGATTCTTGCCAGCTCATCCGCAGATTCGATCGTAATTCCGTCGAGCTCATCCGCGTCACTGTCAATCGTGCCGTCCGGTTTGATTTCAACCGCAGTCTCTTCTTCAACGGGCATATCCGAACTGTTTGCAGATGGATCCGTCACAGCGGAGTCCGAAACAGCGTTGGTATCAGGATCAACGGGCGGAGCTTTCTCACAGGACAGAAATGTACCTGTGAGCATGAGCACCGCCGCCAGCAGAGTCGTCACCGATTTCCGGAACGGGGAGTTAACCTTTTTCATTCGTGAAAGCCTCCGATTGTTTTAATAATGTCAGATAACTCAATCATTGATTGGCTGATTAGTCAAAATGTTATGCAATCATTTTAACGGATTTCCTGCAATGATTTCAATGCTTTTTTGTTAAATTTACATTGCTGTATCTGGGAAAAATTCGCAAGCATCAAATCATGATTTGCAGAATAAAAAAACACCACCGCTGATAGTGCAGTTTACACTGTTCACAGCGGTGGTTATCTCAATAAAGCATCATGGATTCACATCCGAATCTCGCCCAATCCGCCCCACTTCTGGTCTTTTTCACTCAGCACAAGCGGAGTACCGTCGCTGAGCGTATATCTTTCGGCGGATGCGCTACCGCGGTAGGTACCGTTCACTCCCGGCCATTCAATGCCGATTGCGGGATCGTTCCATGCAAGACCGCCTTCGTCACCGGGATGGTAGAAATCGTCGCATTTATAGCAGAACTCCGCGGTTTCACTCAGCACCAGAAAGCCGTGGGCGAATCCCTGCGGAATCAGAAACTGCTTTTTGTTTTCTTCCGTCAGCAGAACGCCGTGCCACTTCCCGTAGGTTTCGGAACCGGGGCGAAGGTCAACCGCAACGTCGAACACGCTTCCCTTTATGGCACGGACGAGCTTGGTCTGCGGATACTGTTTCTGAAAATGCAGACCGCGCAGAACGCCCTTGACCGACATGGACTGGTTGTCCTGAACGAAACTGATCTTCACTCCCGCTTCTTCCATATCATGCTGATTGTAGGTTTCCATGAAGTAACCGCGTGAGTCCCCATGAACGGCAGATGTTATGATGCAGAGTCCTTCAATCCCGCCGACATTCTTTTCAACTGTAATCTGTCCCATGATTATTCCTCGATTTCTTTCAGATATCTGCCCAGTGCATCCTGCCAGTCCGGCAGAGTCTGGAATCCCATCTCCGTCAGCTTTGACTTATCCATCCGGCTGTTTGACGGTCTGGCGGCTTTGGATAAACCGTATTCTTCCGTTGTAACCGGGACAACCTTCGTGTCATAACCTGCCTGCCGGAAAATCTCGCATGCAAAATCATACCAGCTGATATAGCCGCCTTCGTTGGTTGCGTGATAGGTGCCGTATTTTTCGGTTTCGATCATATCCGCAAGAAGCCGCGCAAGATCCGCCGTATAAGTGGGTGTACCGATCTGGTCATTGACAACGCGGAGCGTATCGTACTTCTTTCCGAGATTCAGCATGGTTCTGACGAAATTTTTTCCGTTCTTTCCGAAGACCCATGCAATTCTGACGATGAAATACTGCTCCAATGCGTCTCTGACTGCCTGTTCCCCTTCCAGTTTGGTCTTCCCGTACACGTTCAGAGGCATGTAGTTTTTGCAGTCGGGCATCCACGGCTCCGTTCCCTGTCCGTCGAAAACGTAGTCGGTGGAGATATACATCATCCGGCATCCCGCTTCCCTGCAAGCTGCCGCGATATTGGCAGTTCCGTTTACATTGACCGCGCGGACGGTTTCTTCCATATCTTCCGCCATATCCACCGCTGTCCACGCAGCACAGTGAATCACCGCGTCGGGCATGGTCTGCTTGATCGTATTCCCGACGGCATCTGCATCGGTAATGTCGAGCAGAATATCACATTCGCCCTGTACATCCGAGCCGACTGCTGTATGACCGCGTTTTTTCAGTTCCTTCATGACGTCGTAACCGAGCTGACCTCCGACGCCTGTTACCAATATCTTCATATCAATCACCGATTCCCGTACATTCTTTCATAGTAGTCGCGGTATTCGCCGGAAACAATGGTCTCCCACCACTCCCGGTTATCGAGATACCACCGGATCGTTTTCTGAATCCCGTCCGCAAACTTTGTCTCCGGCAGCCAGCCAAGCTCCTTGTGAATCTTGGTGGGATCAATGGCGTACCGCATATCGTGCCCCTTCCGGTCAGTCACGTATGTAATCAGGCTTTCCGGTTTACCGAGCGCCTTGCAGATCATGCGGACAATATCAATATTGCGCATTTCGTTGTGACCGCCAATGTTGTAAACTTCGCCGACGCGTCCTTTGTGCAGGATCAGGTCGATCGCCTTACAGTGATCCTCAACGTACAGCCAGTCACGGACGTTCAAGCCGTTGCCGTAAACCGGAAGAGGCTTGTCCGCCAGAGCATTGGCAATCATCAGCGGAATCAGCTTTTCCGGGAAATGATACGGACCGTAGTTGTTGGAACAGCGGGAGATCGTGACCGGCAGTCCATAGGTACGGTGATACGCCATGACCAGCAGATCCGCCGATGCTTTTGAAGCGGAATAGGGCGAGCTGGTATGGATGGGCGTATCTTCGGTGAAGAACAGATCCGGACGATCCAGCGGAAGATCGCCGTAAACCTCGTCGGTGGAAACCTGATGATAACGGATGATACCGTATTTCCGGCAGGCATCCATCAGAACCTGCGTGCCGAGAATATTGGTTTGCAGGAATACCTCGGGATTCTCAATGGACCGGTCGACATGGCTTTCCGCCGCGAAGTTCACCACCATGTCGGGATGTTCTTCCTCAAACAGCCTGTAAACACCCGCACGGTCGCAGATGTCCAGCTTCACGAACCGGAAATTCGGATGCTCCATCACCGAAGCCAGCGTAGCCAGATTGCCGGCATACGTGAGCTTGTCCAGACAGATAACTCGATACTCCGGGTATGTATTCAGCATATGGAAGATAAAATTACTTCCGATAAAACCGGCACCGCCGGTAACGATAATCGTCATATGATTCACCTGTCGATATATTTTCCGTCAAGGACGTCCTTCAGGTACTGACCGTACTGATTCTTTTTCAGCACCTCGTAGATTTTCATCACGTCATCCCGTGTGATCCATCCGTTCAGATACGCAATCTCTTCCAGACAGCCGATTTTACGGTGCTGGTGGGTTTCCATCGTCTTGACAAAATTTGTTGCGTCCGCGAGACTCTCGTGGGTACCGGTATCCAGCCATGTAAAGCCCTGTCCCAGCAGCACCACGTTCAGTTCGCCCTGCTCGAGATAAATCCGGTTCAGATCGGTGATTTCCAGTTCGTTCCGCTTGGACGGCCTGAGTCCCTTCGCATACTCCACGACACGGTTATCATAGAAATAGATCCCCGTCACGCAGTAATTGCTTTTCGGATGCTCCGGTTTCTCTTCAATGGAAACGGCATGTCCATCTGCATCAAACTCTACAATACCGAACCGCTCGGGATCATCGACATAGTACCCGAAAATCGTGGCACCCTGCCCGTTTTCAGCGTTGTGGACCGCATCGCGAAGCCGTTTCTGCAGACCGTGCCCGGCGAAAATGTTGTCTCCGAGGATCATCGCGACCGTATCGTTTCCGATGAAGGTTTCACCAATGATGAATGCCTGCGCCAATCCATCCGGACTGGGCTGTTCGGCATACTCAAGACGAATCCCAAGCCTGCTGCCGTCCCCAAGAAGCTCCCGGAACCGCGGCAGATCCTGCGTAGTGGAGATGATGAGTATTTCGCGTATTCCCGCATCCATGAGAACGGACAGCGGGTAGTAAATCATCGGTTTGTCATAAACCGGCAGAAGCTGCTTGGATGTGACCATCGTCAGCGGATACAACCGCGAACCGGATCCCCCGGCCAGTATGATGCCTTTCATGTGGTGCGTTCACTCCTTTACAATCATATGCACGAAATAACAATTCTTCTTATATGACTATATTCACTGTTCAATGTATAATTACAAAACAATCAATCGTATGCATCATTAATCAGTGGTAATTTACCCCGATATCACCTCAAAAGCTAATCCTAAACACCATATATTACGCATGCAAACATATGGCAGCTAAGTTTACAATATCGTTTAATCAAGACAATCCAGTTGTAATAATCTCTTTCCCTTCATCACCCAATCCGCAAATTCGCGTACGGCACCGCGTCCGCCGTCGCGGCGGCAGACGTAATCCACTTCTGCGATCACTTCATCCATTGCATCCGCAGGACATGCCGTCACACCGCAGTACGCGATGCACTCGAGATCATTCGTGTCGTCTCCGATATACGCGATTTCCTCCGGTGCGGCGTTGTATTTGCCGGCAATCTCCTTCAACCTGGCGAGCTTGTCCGAGATGCCCTGATGCACCTCCGTGACTTTCAGCTCCGCGGCGCGGTTTTTGACGATGTCCGACGATTTGCCGGTGATGATGACCGGGACGATTCCGCATACGGGCAGTTCGTGCGCAATGGCATAGCCGTCACGGACGTGGAACGCCTTCATCACTTCCCCGTTCGCGCCGTAGTAGATATGCCCGTCGGTCAGCGTTCCGTCTACGTCCATAACAAACAGTTTGATCTTCATGAAACAATACCTGCCTTGAAAATATCCTGCATCAGAATCGTGCCGACCACGCGCTTGTCCTCATCGAGAACGGGCATGCCGGTGATTCTGAGGTCGCTCATGATCTGGAGCGCGTTGACCGCCAGTTCCCGCTCGTCGATATACTTCGGCGTTTTTGTCATGACGTTGTCGATGGTTTCGTTATACACATCGACGCCGTGTTCCAGCATACGGCGCAGGTCTCCGTCGGTGATGATGCCTTTGAGATGCTTATCATCGTCAACAATGGCAACCATGCTGAGACCCTTGGTGCTCATTTCCACAATCGCCTGACGGAGCGAGCATCCTTCGGGAACCACGGCGTTTTCTTCCTCCTTGTGCATCAGGTTGCTGACGTGAACCAGCAGTTTCTTGCCGAGCGCGCCTGCGGGATGATGGATGCCGTAATCTTCCTTCGTGTAATTCTTCACGCGGGATGCCGTCAGAGCCAGTGCGTCGCCGAGAACGAGCAGAGCTGTGGTACTGGAGGTGGGCGCAAGATGCATGTAGCAGGCTTCCTCAAATTCCGGGAAGAAGATATGGTACTGGCATTCGCGAGACAGAGTGGACTTCGGCTTGCCGGTGATGGCGACGGTGGTGCATCCGATCTCGTGAAGTGTGGGCATGAGACGCGTGATTTCGTCGCTCTCGCCGCTGTAACTCATGAGGATGACCACGTCCTTCTTCTCAACCATGCCGAGGTCGCCATGGAGCGCTTCTCCTGGATGCATGAAGAACGCGGGTGTTCCGAGACTTGCAAGCGTTGCCGCAATCTTTGTGCCGATGTGACCCGGTTTGCCCATACCGGTGAGGACGACCTTGCCGCGGCATTCCACCATCAGTCGGACAACGGCAGCGAAGTCTTCGTTGAGGGAATCCCGGGTTTTCAGCAGTGCGGTGATTTCCTTATCGAAAATGGATTTTGCTTCTGTGATGATGTCGAACTCTTTTTCCATACTCACTCCTGTACGGCGTCATACACCTTCATCAGCTTCTCAAGCAGTGTCTTCATCTCGCCGAGCTTGACCATGTTCGGTCCGTCGGATTTCGCGTTGTCCGGATCGGGATGGGTTTCCATGAAAAGGCCGTCCACACCGACTGCGATGGCTGCCTTGGCGAGATATTCCACGTACTCGCGGTTGCCGCCGGTGGATGTGCCGTTGCCGCCGGGCTTCTGTACGCTGTGCGTCGCGTCAAAGATCACCGGCACGCCGAAATCCTTCATCACGCGGAGCCCTGTCATGTCAACAACCAGCGTATTGTAGCCGAAGCTGGTGCCGCGTTCACACAGCATGACATTGTCATTACCGGATTCGCGCACCTTCTGTACACAGTTCCTCATATCCCACGGGGCGAGGAACTGTGCTTTTTTGATATTCACACACTTCCCTGTCTTAGCCGCAGCGATGAGCAGATCGGTCTGACGGCAGAGGAAAGCGGGAATCTGGATGATGTCCGCCACTTCCGCCGCACGTTCCGCCTGCCACGGCTCGTGGATATCGGTGCAGATGGGCAGATTGTATGTATCCTTGACTTTTTTGAGAATCCGGAGCCCTTCATCGATACCGGGACCGCGGAAACCGTTTATGGACGTGCGGTTCGCTTTATCGAAGGATGCCTTGAAGGTGTACGGAATCCCCAGCTCATCCGTGATCCGCTTCATTTCGGCGGAGATGGATAGAACGAGCTCCTCGGATTCGATGACGCAGGGACCGGCGATTAACTGAAACATGGTAAATACCTCGCTTGATGTGATAAAACAGACCTTCATTCCGGCGAACAAAGGTCTGCTCCTGTACAGGCTGTTACGCCATATTGTGTTCGATCATGTACTGCTCAACGGCAACGCGGTCCTTGGGAGTATCCACGGAGAGAGTCTTGCAGTGCGCGTTGATGTAATAGCAGTCCTTGCGGTTTTCGATGAAGCGGAAGGAGTCGTTTTCCTCGATCTTTTCCACCGGTCCGCGGGGTGTATCGTGATAGTATTCGAGTGCGACCTTGGTGAACGCGCCGACGCCGACGAACTTCTGGTAAACGTAGTTCATGTCTCCTTTGGGGAACGGAATGGGAGCGCGGGAAATGAACAGGCAGATGCCGTCCTTGTTGGTCACGATCTTGAGGTTGGTGGGGTCAACCACTTCCACGGGATTGGAGAAGTCGGTCATGAGATTGGAAACGTAGAAGCCGTC
>JAFUQY010000021.1 GCA_017472105.1 Clostridia bacterium
AACTGAGCTATGCTTCCATGAGGGATTGCTTACGCAACCCTGCGAGTTTGCTTCCGCAACCTCGGCGCGTTATCGGCTTGGAGGTTTTCCCTGCCGACGGATGATATTATACCACACCGGATCCTCTTTGTCAATACCTTTTTCAAACTTTTTTGAAGTTTTTTCGGATTATTTTTCTTGCGGCTATTTCCCTTAAAACGCTTGACAAACAATTATAGCATAAGTATAATATAATTATGGATGAATTAAAATTTGAATGGGATCCCAACAAAAACGAAATCAACAAGAAGAAACACAAAATTTCTTTTGAAGAAGCCGGAACCGTGTTTTATGACCCGGAAGCTCTTGTCATTGACGACCCTGATCACTCACAGGAGGAAGAAAGATTTATTATCCTTGGACTCAGCCAAAAAGCCAATTTACTTGTGGTTTGCCACTGTTACAGAGCCTCCGAAACCGTTATACGCATTATTTCAGCCAGAAAAGCCACTAAGAACGAATCACAATACTACACAAGATAATGGAGGTATATTATGAGAGATGAGTATGATTTTTCAGCCGCTGTAAAGAATCCGTATGTCAAGAAGACGAAAAAGCAGATTACCATCAACATCGACAGCGAAACCATTGATTATTTTAAGATGCAGTCAGAATCTTACGGAATTCCCTACCAAACCCTGATTAATCTGTATCTGGCAGATTGTGTCGCCAACAAAAAACAGCTTCAGATTTCCTGGAAATAACCTGACGATGGGGTTCCCGGTCCATCCTGCGGATCCCCATTTTTCGTAAAATTCATTTGTCTCCCGGAGGTATCACCATGCTGAAATTTCTCGTTTTCGCGGATTTACATTACAAAAAAGGGATGTACGCGTCTCCCGTGTCGTCGGTGCATGCGATTCTTGACCGGGCGGCGGCGGAGAACGTGGATTTTGTCATCCACTGCGGCGACTTCTGCAACGACTACGCGGGCTCGCCGGAGATCACGGACGCCTATCTCGCCAACCGCCGCAACCTGCCCGTCTACGGCATTTACGGCAACCACGAGCTGGAGACCGCGGGCAACACGATGTCCGTCGTCACGCCGAAGCTGTGCAGCCGCGAGGTAACATTTGCGTGGGAAGGCGCGGGATGCTGGCACACGGACATCCGGGAATACCGCATCATCGGGCTGGACACGAACTACTCCATGACCGTCGCCGAGGCGTGGGAGCACAACCGTCCGGCAAGCTGGGGTCCGCCTGCTGAAAACTACTACGGCAACAGCCTCGGGGACGCGCAGCTCGCATGGCTGGAGAAGCTTCTGAACGATGCGGCAGAGAACGGCAAAATCTGCGTTGTCTTCTCGCATGCGGCGCTGTCGTCGAAGTGGAGTGCGTCACCGGACGGGCCGATTGTGCAGTCCCTCTTCCGCCGCGTGAACCAAAAGAAGCCGGGTACGGTCGCGCTCGCCGTCAACGGGCACCTGCACACGGATCACTTCGCCGTGGAGGATGGCGTGGCGTATTTCGATGTCAACACCGTCCACAACGGCTTCTGGAGCCCGAGGAAGGAGTTCCACTACGCGGACAGCCACACCTTTGCTTTCACCGCTTACGAAAACGGCGTGCCTTCTGAGACCGCGGATCGTCCCTTGAACACGCTGACGCAGGCGAAAAATACGTGGTTCTTCACCGATCCGCTCTCGGCGGTTGTGACCCTCGGCGAAAACAGCGGAAACATTGACGGGGCGGTGACGTCGTGGATGCACGGGATCGAACCGGACACGGAGGCGGATGGAGTGAAGCGTGAAATCACCTCCCGCGCGTGGATTGTGCGGTGGTAACAAAATCCGAAAATCAACCGAAACGGCTGCTCACGCGGTCGTTTTTGTTTTCCCGATGCATATTCACATTTCCCGCCTTGACTTCGTTTTTGCCATATGCTACAATATACCTGACAAAATTACGGAATTTTCACACATCGGGAGGCACATATGACACTTCGATATACAAAACCGGCTGAAAAATGGGTGGAGGCAATGCCTCTCGGAAACGGACGGCTCGGACTCATGGTTTACGGCGGCGCGGCACTTTCGCAGATCCGGCTCGGTGAGGAAACGCTCTGGGACGGACGCTTCGATGCGTATGCCGACAATCCCGAGTGCGCCGAACACCTTGACGAGATCCGTCAGGCGATTTTCTCCGGCAACTACAAGCTCGGCGAGGAACTGACGCAGAAATACATGGTCTGCCGCGGAGACGGAAGCGGTTACGGACGCGGATTCGGACACGACTACGGCTCATTCCAGCACGGCGGCGACATCCTTGCCGATTTCGGTGAGGCGGAAATCACGGACTACACGCGCACGCTCGATCTTGACACCGGGCTCTGTCAGGTGAAGTACCGCAGAAACGGCGTTCCCTTTGTGCAGGAGTTCTTCACGGACTACGCGGGCGGCATTGCGTGCGTGCGGTATTCTTCCGGCGAGCCCTTCTCCGTGACCCTCTCCTATGCCCGTGACGGCGCGGACATCGTTTACACAAGCGACTCGATCACGGTACGGCAGGCATTCCCGGATTCGCAGGCGTTTGCGGTATATGCGGCTGTGTCGAGTGACGGCGGGGCTCAGGCATGCGAAAACGGTATATATATAAAGGAAGCAAAGTGTGTGGAAATCCGTCTGGATCTGCGCACAACGTACGTAAAGCCCGGCGTTGACGGTCTCCCGAAGCCGTCAAACAATCCCGATGACGCGCTCGTGAAGGCGAAACGGGCAGTTCTCACCACAGCGCAGCAGGACTTTGACGGCATGTTCTCCGCCTCTGCAAAAATCCTCTCTTCCCTGATGGGACGGGTGAAGATTGCCGTTCCCGCGGACACATCCCTCGATGCGCTCCCGACGGATGAGAGAATTCTCCGCATGGGAACCGGCGGGAGCGACACCGGACTGCTTCTGACCTACTTCGATTTCGGGCGGTATCTGCTGATTTCGTCCTCGTACAGCTGCGTGCTCCCGGCGAATTTGCAGGGCATCTGGACGGAGGACTACAGCACGATCTGGTCCGCGGACTACCACATCAACATCAACATACAGATGAACTACTGGCTGGCGGAAACGGCGAACATGCCCGAGCTGACCAAGCCCCTCCTTGACTACATCCGCTTCATCAGCGAGCACGGACGGCGCACCGCAAAGACGCAGTACAACATGAACGGCTGGACTGCACACACGATCACCAATCCGTGGGGCTTTACGGCTCCGGGCGAGGGTGCATCGTGGGGCTCCTTCATGTGCGCGGGTGCGTGGTGCTGTCAGCATATCCGGGAACGGTACAATTTCTCGGGAGATGTGAACGTTTACCGCGAAAACTACGATATTCTGAAAGGCGCGTGCGACTTCTTCCTCGATTTCCTCACCACTGACCCGCGAAACGGGTATCTTGTGACCTGCCCGTCCAACTCGCCGGAAAACCGCTTCCTCACACCGGAGGGCAATTTCGCCATCTGTGCGGGACCGTCCATGGACAACGAAATCATCCGCGATCTGTTTGAAACCACGATCGAAGCGGCTTCTCTGCTCGGCATTGACGAAGACTTTGCGGCGCTCTTACAGGAAAAAATGTCCCGTCTCGCACCGATTTCCGTCGGCAGACACGGGCAGATCATGGAATGGAGCGAGGATTTTGACGAATCCGAACCGGGTCACCGGCATATTTCGCACCTCTTCGCCCTGCATCCGGCGGCACAGATCAACCGGAACACCCCCGAGCTCATGGACGCGGCGCGCGTGACGCTTGACAGACGGATTTCCGCCGGCGGAGGACATACGGGCTGGTCGAGAGCATGGGTGACGCTCTTCTTCGCGCGGCTCGGTGACGGGGACAAGTGCCTTGACAACCTGAACGCCCTGCTCGGACGGTGCACGCTCCCGAACATGTTTGACACGCATCCTCCGTTCCAGATCGACGGCAACTTCGGCGGCTCGGCTGCATTTGCGGAAATGCTTCTCCAGAGCCACGACGGCGCGGTCACGCTTCTTCCCGCATGTCCCGCGGCATGGCACACCGGATCGTTCCACGGACTCGCCGCACGCGGAGGCATCACCGTCGACTGCGCATGGGAAGCCGGCAGGGTCACGTCATTCACACTGTACGCGAAGGAAGAAAAAAACGTCCAAGTACGCGTCAACGGGGAAACAATGACTGTGAAATGTGAAATTTTGAATGAATAACCCGTCAGCGGACACACAACCAGCCCGCACCGATATCTATTATCTATTATCTATTCTTTCTTCTTTATTATCTTAGGCGCAGCCGCTTCGGGAGGTGCATACCATCAGAAAATTCTTTCCTTATTTAATATCCGTCCTGCTTCTCTGCGTGGTGTGCGGGATTCCGGCTCATGCGGAGGCGGTGTTTGTGACATCGTACGCCGTCGGCGGGTATGAGGACACGGACGCGGATGTCTTTGCGCCCCAGGCCTCCACGAGCCGCCTGTTCGATCTCGAATCGCGGGACTGGTACCTCGACGGCGATTACAGCAGACGGCGTCACCGTTCCGCAGGCGGCAGGATTCAGCTCGTCGCGCAAGTCCCGGATCCCGCACAGATGGATGAGGACGAAGTCACGGACGGCTTCACGTCGTTCATCATGGAGCTCGATGAAGCCACGGCAGGCCGGTTCGGCACACTCGCCTTCGGGATTCTCGCCGAGGACTGCGATGCGCTCGGGCTCTCGGTCGATATCTCCGTCGTCACAGAGGAGGAGGAACTGACTGCGCGCGTGCGGATCGAGCCGGATTCGTGGCACATGATCTACATGGATGCCTCGCTCCTCGAAAACCGGATCACGTCCATGACCGTCACCGTACACTACACCGACGCCATGCCCGCGGCTGTAACGCTCACGAAGCCCTATCTCTCACGGAACAGCCCTGCCGGATTTGACTACGCCGAGCGCGTTTCCGCAAACACATGGACAACCATCTCCGGCACTGCCCTGATCCGCAGCGGACGCATCAAGCCGGATGACAACGGACAGGCAATGATTACGGCTCCGCTCATCACGACGACGCGGACAGTCCCCGGTGCGGCAGCGTACTTTGAGATTCACCTCTCCGGCGTCGTTTCCGGCAACATGACGCTCGGCATCCTCTACGCAGGTGCCGCCGAGGAACAGCGTCAGACCATGAAAAAAGTCTCCCTCAACGCCTCGGACGGGGTTTACACAATCCCGGTGACGGCGGATGCGGAGATTATCTCGTACTCCCTCGCCTTTGACAACATGATCTGCGAGGACGATGCCGTGCGTGTGGAATCGCTCCGCGTGTACGGCGAAGGAAAGGCTCCCGTGACCGGCAACAGCGACATCGGCACCGTGGAGTCCCTCACCCGATCCGGCTCGCGCGTGGTCTTCTCGGGCATCCTCGAGCGTCAGGCGGCGGCTCTTTATTCCTCGCACGAGCTGCATTTCTACGCGATCCCGGGCTGGTGCGCGGACGATCTTTCCTACGCAGTCGATCTCGGCGGCATCAAGATCACCACGCGGTTCCAGCACACGGTTGATCTCTCGTCATTCGGTGCGGCGGCGGCTGCGGATACGTTCCGTTTCTTCGCCGGCATCCCGACCGAGGACGGCATCATGACGCTTTCTTCCCCGCGCTATCCCGATGCACCGCACGTCTCCGTGAGCACGGTCTCCAACATGGGTCTGTACGCGGCGGCATCGGTCGGCGTCTTTGAATCAAACGCGTCCAACGTCATGCTGGAGCTTCCGCTCGATGAGCTGGTGCAGTCCTCCGGCGGGCTTGAGGTTCCCTATACCCTGCTCGGCGCGTCGTCGGATACCGGGAAATTCTCAGCCGGCGGACTTCGCTCCCTGCATCTGAACGAGGAGCTGCTCCGCACACTGGACTCCGAAATTGACTTCTATCTCTCCGCCGGGATCCGGGTTTACCTGCGTCTGACGGCGGCGTCTCCCGTACCCGGACTCACCTTCGGCGGAACGGACTGCGAAAACTACGCCGTGCGCGCGACCGACAACGAATCCCGGCAGATGTACGCGGCGCTCATCCGCACGATCACCTCGCGCTGGGACGGCATTTCGGGCATCTCGCTCGGACGCGGCGTGAACTACGGTGCCCTTGTGGGTGACACTTCCCTGGAAAATGCCGCCGTTTATGCCTCCGACCTTGCCGAGGTCTGCCGGATCACGTACAACGCGGCGTCGGTGAGCGTTCCGGATGTGACCGTGATCGTCCCGTACGTGGAATACATGACCGACGAGGACGGTGAGGCACTGTGGATTCCCGACCGGACGCTGGCGGTGATGCTGGCGAACCACCTGGACGAAATCGGCTCGATCCCGTGGGTGCTCATGTACTGCGTGGACTCCACGGAGGATGATCTGACCTCGCCTGTGTCGCTGAGCCGGATGCTGACCGACCTTGAGCTGGACTCTCCCGCCGGTCTGATGCTGTTCTGGCAGCCGCACCCGTCGGATCTGACGCGTCAGCACCTGATCCACAACGCGCAGAGCGACGCTGAGCCGATGGACATGTCCCACTTCATTGCAAGCCGGTTCGGTGAGCTGTGTGCCGCAGGAGCGGGATTCCGTGCAAGAGCGGTGTTCCTCTCGATGGCGAATCTCCCGAACGGTGCGGGGCAGACCTTCTACGAATACCTGAAAAACGAAAGCGCGGACGACTCCGGACGGTACATCTACGACACCTCAGCCGAGGATGTATTCGAGCGGCCGGAGACTGACGCGGAGCTTGTTCTGTGGGACTTCTCGGACAAGCATCACACGCTCGGCTGGATTGCGGGCGGCGGTGTTTCCTCGTGCCTGACGGATTACAGCTCCCTCTTCAGCGTGCGCGATGAGGCGGGTGTGACGGAATACGTCCGTGTGCTCCGTGCAGAAGTCGACCTGAGCGGTACGGCATCCGGTGCGGCGGGCATCACGATGTGCAACTTCGACGAACGCCTGGACTTCACCGGCATCGACGGCATGGACTTCACCGTCGCCGTGGAACAGCGCGATCCGACGTCTGTGGATCCGGAACGCAGCACCGTGACGCTCGTCTTCGTGATCGGAACGGAGGACACGCGCGCGGAATACTACGCGAAGGAAGTGCAGTGCGGCGAAATCCGCTCCTTCCACTGCGACCTGACCGGCTATGACTACCTCGACGCCATCGACTACGTGGGTGTCATGGTCTACGCGAATTTTGAAGTGAATCTCGACATCGCAGAGGTGCATGTACACTCGTCCGCGCTGTCGGAAGAAGAGGTGCTTGCCCTGCTCGGAGAAGCTGAGCCGGAGGACACCCTCGACGGTGACGCCTACCGCCTTGCGCTGATTCTGTGCGCGGTTGTGGTTGTCATGAGCGTAGCTGCCGTTGCGGCGATCACGAGACACGAAAACGAGGAAGAAATGCATTCACAGGAGCAAAAACATGAACAGAGATCCCAATTTTGACCCGAACCGTCTGAATATGGCGGGAAAGCCGTTTACGAAATACCGTGCCGTGGAGCTTGCCGTATGCGGCATTGCCGTGATTCTGGGGCTGCTCTATCTGAACACGGACATGGTATCGCTCGGCGTTCTTCTGCCGTTCTACTGCTTCTGCTTCGCTGTGATTCCCGTGCTCCGCTGGCTCGAGGGAAAGCAGCTCGGCACAAAAGGCGCGATTCACTGGATCACCATTGCGTGCTGGGGCCTGCTTGCCGTCGCGATGCTTGCGGTGACGGTGGGGTACTTTGCTGCGCAGTGAAGAGAGAAGAAGAAGGAAGAGGGAATAGTGAATAGGGAATAAGAAAGGAAAAGAGGCTGATTCCGTCGGCGTGGGGTTCACGTACGGGGTCAGCCTCTTTTGGATTTGGTTGAAAAGAAAACAGCCCGTGAGTGCGCTCATAGGCTGTTGTTCTTTTTGAAGTGACATTGACCGGAATACAGCGGTGTAACGCTCCCGTCTGCACGGTCGTTGTCGGTTGTGTTGCGATAAGAGATGTTTTGCTGATTTACACAGGTTCATTATAGCACATATCTCCTCTGCCGTCAAGCGGTTTTCAGAGATTTTGGAGCTTTTGGTACACCATGCATAGGACGAATTTGAATACGGCGGTGCGTTACTCCCGATGCGTCAACTCCCAAAACCCCAAAGCCTATGTTATGCTATATCAGTCTTTATTAGACATTTTGATTGTGTAGTACATGATAATCAGCTGAATAGCAATTGATATCATATCCACTGCAATTGTGTAAAAATCAAACAAAACTTTAATTCCTATCTAAGTCCTCCGCGCGGTGATGTCAGTATATCACAAAATGCCGCAGAACGCAAGGATATCGGAAAAAATCTCCACAAAAAGCAAAAAGACGATATCAACTGATACCGTCTTCAAGCGGATTACGGGGCTCGAACCCGCCACCTCAACCTTGGCAAGGTTGCGCTCTACCAAATGAGCTAAATCCGCGGAGTGCCTCCGGTCGGAA
>JAFUQY010000204.1 GCA_017472105.1 Clostridia bacterium
GAGTCACTGCTCGATTGCACTGTGGCATTTCATGGAGAAGGATGCGGACACGGCTGCACAAGGATTCCGGTACATGGAAAAAGCGGTCGATCTCACAATCCTCTACGCAGACGCGCTCAGGAATGGATATTTCGTCAGCGACAACCCGTACATCGAACCGCAGGAGTTCGGCAATCACCGACCCTGCTGGACGGATGAGGCGATGTATCCGCGGGAGAAAAGTCTGGATTACTGCCGGAACGAGCTTCACCCGCAGTGGCTTCCCGCTGAAATTGAAGCGGATCCGAGATACACCGCACAGATTGAGCGGCTTGATCGGAAAAAACAGGAAATGACCGAATACTGGCGGACGCGGACTTCATAAAAACGTAACACAAACTTCACAAAAACGTCGGAACATTTTCCCTGCATCAAACGTCTTAACAGGTGAAATCCTAAGAAAGAGTGATGCAGGTGTTAAAATGAAGAAAAAAGTGATCCGTGCGTTTTCCGCCCTGTTTCTGACGGGATTCACCCTCGTTCTTGCGGGAATCCTTGCGTTTTTCATCCTCATCGTCGCCGGAGCGAGCCCGAAGCTTCAGACGATCTGGATCTGCTCGGCGATGCGCACCATGTCCCATAAATACCTCGCGACCGCGTTTTTCTCCGACGAATACATCGAGGAAATCATGGAAGCGAACGAGATTGACGACACGGGATACGACTCCGTGATTCTCGATTTCAGCAATAAAAACAGGGAAACCGAACCGGAAACCGAGCCGGCACCCGAAACCGATCCCGCAGTCGTGCCGGACACGGAGGAAGAAACGGAAAAGACGCCGGAAACGGAACCTGCGCCCGAAACCGAATCCGAGACAGTTCCGGAAACCGAAGCCGAACCGGAGACCGAGACAGAACCGGAGACCGAACCCGTCCCGGAAACAGAAGCGGAAAGTGAAAAGAAGCCGCCCGCGTCGTACAGTGAGGAGACCGGCGAGATTCCCGAGCTGCCGGGTGAGACCGAAGGCGACTACATATCTGAGGGTTACGAGCTGATTGATGACGGAATCTACCTCAAGGAAGTGTCGGGGCTGACATGGCGCGGGTATGTGATGCTGATCGAGGATCCCATGCGTGTGAAGCTGGTCGACACCTCCAAGCAGTACACCTGCAGCGAGAATGTGATGACGATGACGAAGAACGCGGGTGCTGTGGCGGGCATCAACGGCGGCGGATTCCAGGACGGAGCCAACTACGACTCCAACGGCGGAACTCCGGCGGGCCTGCTCATCGAGGACTCCGAAATCGTGCATCCGATCGAGATCGACGACACGGTCTACAACATGATCGGCATCAACGACGGCGGCGCGCTGGTTCTCCGTCACTGCACTGCACAGTGGGCGCTGGACAACAATATCGTCTCCGCCGTGTCCTTCGCACCGTTCCTCGTGGTCAACGGAGAGGGTTTGATCAAAACCGGCAGCGGCGGATGGGGAATTGCCCCGAGAACCGCCATCGGACAGCGTGAAACCGGCGAATTCCTCTTCCTCGTCATCGACGGACGTCAGCCGGACTGGAGCATCGGCTGTGATCTCGATGTTCTCCAGGAGGTCATGCTCGCGGAAAATGCATACAACGCGGCGATGCTCGACGGCGGCAGCTCCACGGCGATGGTGCACGCGGGCGAATACATCAACCGTCCCAGCCTCGGTCACGAAAGATGGATCAACAACGCATTCGTCGTCATGCCGGCTGAATAAAATGAATTGACAGAAAATTCCCGCACATCATGATTCTTCCGAAGACTGATGTGCGGTTCTGTTTCATAAAATTGCAACTCATAATCCCGCGAATCGTGCGCAAATTAAAGTCAGGCTTGTGAAAAATCGTGATGAAAGCGGGAGAATGT
This sequence comes from Clostridia bacterium, assembly GCA_017472105.1. Next base: position 1,889 of record JAFUQY010000204.1, read on the forward strand.
GATGTTATGAAAAAGTTAATGCAAAAAATCTGCGTGGGTCTGATCCTTTCCTTCAATATTTTAACTTCAGCCGTGTCGGCAGATGCACCGGAGCGCGTGACCGTCGGCGGAATTCCGTTCGGTGTGAAGTTCAGCTCCGAGGGCATTGTCGTCGTCGGATTCACGGAGGTTGACACCGCGGACGGCATGCAGAATCCGGCATATGACGCGGGACTGCGGACGGGAGATATAATCACGCATGTGTGCGGTCAGCCCGTGAAAACCTCCGGCGAGATGATCCGTCTGATTGAGTCATGTCCCCAGCCGGTCGAGATTACCTACGTCCGGGAGGGTGATGAAAATACCGTCAGCCTGACGCCGTCCCAGAGCCGCATTGACGGTAAGATGAAAACCGGCATGTGGATCCGCGATACCACCGCAGGCATCGGCACGGTCACGTTCATTGAGCCGGAAACGGGCGTCTTTGCGGGTCTCGGTCACGGCATCTGCGACAGCGAAACGGGCGAGCTTCTGAAAATGGAACGCGGAACGGTGGTGGATGTGCAGATTTCGGGGATTACGAAGGGTGTCGCGGGAACCCCGGGGGAACTGAAGGGCTACTTCACGGGTGAGAAAACGGGCGTGCTCCTCGGCAATACGGCGTGCGGCGTCTACGGTGTGTTCACGGAGATTCCGGCGGAGGTTCCCATGACGGACGTGGAGCTCGGCAGCCGATGGGAAGTGGAAGCGGGCGAGGCGACGATTCTGTGTACTCTTGACGACAACTGTACGGCGGAATACGGGATCGAGATCGACGAAATCCGCCGCGACAGCACCGACAACCGCAGCTTCACCATCCGTGTCACCGATGCGGAGCTGATCGAAAAAACCGGCGGCATAGTGCAGGGGATGTCTGGGTCGCCGATTTTGCAGAATGGCAGGCTCGTCGGCGCGGTCACGCATGTCCTTGTAGGCGATCCCTGCCGCGGGTACGGAATTTTCATCGAGAATATGCTGGATGCAGTGGAGTAAAATAGAAAACCGGGGCAGTTCAATCCCCGGATTTTCTGCTTATAGACTCCATTTTCCCGCGAGTGCGTTCAAACGATCCGTGATCATTTCAAATCGCTGTTCCTGTCTCACAAAATCGAATTTGTCTTCTCTGATATAAGCCAGCAATTCCGCCGCCGCAAAAAACGTCCGTTTTCCTCTTCCTTTTTGGCAGAATCTGTGGTATAATAACGCCAAAGCAGAATTACACCAAAAATTTCCCACTCGATATACAGGAGGCAGTATATGAACAACAGACCGAGAGGCCGGCAGAAAAATGTGACCGGTCAGGGCAAGGACGTCAAGCGCCGCGGATCAGGACTCGAAACAGGGCCCGTCGGCATGTCCGGACGCAAACCTACCGGTGCATCCTCCGGCAGCTCCGCCCGTCCCGGCACAAGAACCACACGCTCCGGCGGCGGACTTTCCAAAATCGTAACCATTCTTCTCGTCGTTCTCCTCGGCGGAGGCGGCGGATCCTTCCTGCTCGGCGGCAATGACGATACTTCCAACGATACCGGAACGTATCAGCAGAGCGAAGTCTCCGGCACCGGCACGATTTCCTCCATGCTCGGCAATCTCGGCGGCGGCAGTGTTTCCACCGGCTGGGACAACGGAAGCAACGCGGGTGAACTCGATACCACCGTCGTCAGCGGCGCGCGGGACAAATACACGGAAATCCTCGGCGGCGGCAAGGATGAAATGACCCTGATGATCTACCTCTGCGGCACGGATCTGGAATCCCGCAGCAAGATGGCGACCATGGACTTACAGGAAATGATCAACGCGGACATTTCCGACAAGGTCAACGTGATCGTGTACAGCGGCGGATGCCGTCAGTGGCAGAACACCGCGATGAGCAGTCAGACCAACCAGATCTGGCAGGTGACGGATGAGGGACTTGTTTGTCTCGAAGAAAAGCTCGGCAGCAAATCCATGACCGACCCGTCCACGCTGTCCTATTTCATCGACTACTGCGCCGACAACTATCCCGCAAACCGAAACGCGCTCGTCTTCTGGGACCACGGCGGAGGATCCGTCAGCGGCTTCGGTTATGACGAAAAGTTCGCATCCAGCGGTTCCATGAGCCTTGCGGAAATCGATGACGCGCTCGAGGCGGGCGGAGTGAAGTTTGACTTCATCGGCTTTGACGCATGCCTGATGGCGACGACGGAAAACGCACTCATGCTCACCAAGTATGCCGACTACATGATCGCCAGCGAGGAAACCGAACCCGGCATCGGCTGGTACTACACCGACTGGCTGACCGAGCTCTCGAAGAACACCTCCATGCCCACCGTCGAGATCGGCAAGAACATCATCGACGACTTTGTTGACACCTGCGCAAGACAGTGCAGAGGTCAGTCCGCGACCCTGTCCATCGTCGACCTCGCGGAAGTGGAGGCAACCGTCCCCGAAGTGCTGACTGCGTTTTCCAAGGATACATACGAGCTGATCCAGAACGAGGAATACGCTCAGGTTTCGAATGCAAGAAGCGATACCCGCGAATTCGGCGCATCCTCGAAGATCGACCAGGTTGACCTTGTGCATCTTGCCAAGAATATGAACACCGAAGAGGGCAATGCACTCGCGGACGCGCTTCTCGGTACCGTCAAGTACAACCGCACCTCTACCAATATGACCAACTCCTACGGTCTCTCGATTTATTTCCCCTTCCGCAAGGCATCCATGGTCGATACTGCCGTGGAAACCTATGAAGACATCGGACTGGATGACGAATACGCCAAGTGCATTCAGGCGTTCGCGTCCATGGAGGTCAGCGGTCAGGCGGCAAGCGGCGGTACGGCGTCTCCTCTCCCGTCCCTGATGGGCATGCTTGGCTCGATGGGCTCGATGACGTCCGGCAGCAGCTCCGGCGCAAGTGCGGAAATGATCGGTCAGCTTCTCGGCACCTTCCTCGGCGGTGACATCAGCAGCATCGCAGGTCTTGCCGGCAGTGCGGACTTCCTCAGCGGACGCGCACTCAGCGATGAGGACACCATTGCGTACATCACGGAAAATTCCTTCGACGGCAGTCAGCTCCAGTGGACGGACACTGCATCCGGTGAGGCAATCGTTCTTCCCGAAGATCAGTGGGCACTGGTTCAGACGCTCCACGCGAACATGTTCTACGACGACGGCGAAGGCTATATCGACCTCGGTCAGGACAATGTGTACGAATTCGACGCCGACGGCAATCTTCTCGCTCCTGCGGAAATTACATGGCTTGCGGTCAATGACCAGCCTGTCGCGTACTACCACGAATCCACCGTGGATAACGGCACGAATTACAGCATCACCGGCAGAATTCCGGTTCTCTACAACGGGGAACGCGCGGAGCTTGTCGTGGAATTCACGGATGAGGATCCCTATGGCTCCGTTGTCGGCGTCAGACGCGTTTACAGCAACGGCGAAACCGCAACCGCCGCAAAGACCATGGACGCAGTTGTGACCGGCGACGTGATCGACTTTGTCTGTGACTATTACAGCTACGACGGGGAATACCTCGACAGCTACATGCTCGGAGAACGGCTTACCGTTGACGGCGAGCTTGTCATCAGCGACGTCTACGTGGACGAAACCGCCGCAGAGCTCACCTACGTCTTCACGGATATCTACAACCAGCAGTACTGGACCGCTCCGGTAAAGTAAATCAGATCAAGGCATTTCCCGTCACGGGAGGTGCCTTTTCTTTCCGGAATTTTTCTAAAACTGTTGACAGATATATCGCAGTGTGATATAATAAGCACAACAATATATCGCACCTCGATATATCGGACTGAAATATACGGAGGGAGCACATGGATGCCCACACCAGAAAAGTGTATGTTCCCATGACGGAGACCGGTTTCTACATCCTCTACTGCCTGCGAAAGCCGAATCACGGTTACGGTGTGGTGCAGACGGTGGAAAAGCTGACCGAAGGTGAGATCCGGCTTGCACCGGGAACCATGTACGGCAGTCTGTCGAAGATGGAAAAGGACGGACTGATCCGGTTCATGCACGAAGAAGACAAACGGAAAATTTACGTCATTACAGAACTTGGCGAGGAAGTGCTGGGGCTCGAGCTGAAGCGCATCCGCCGGCTGTACCGGACGATACAGGAGGAAATCTGATGGAAACGAAGAAGGAATTCCGCTGGTTCACGATTTTTGAACACGAAAAGGAACAGGCATACCTGCACGACGCGCACATGGCGGGCTGGAGATTCGTAAAAGTCACCGGACTCGGCATGTACCATTTCGTGAAATGCGAACCGGACGACGTGGTGTACCAGCTTGACTACAATCAGGAAGGCTCCGCGAACCGGGACGAATACATAAAAATGTTCGCTGACTGCGGATGGGAATATTTGCAGGAGTTTTACGGATACAGCTATTTCCGCAAGCGCGCTGCAGATATGAACGGCGATGAGGAGATTTTCTGCGACGACAGCTCCCGTCTTGCGATGATGGAGCGGGTGCTCAAGGGACGTCTCAGCCCTATGCTGGTGATTTTCAGTGCCTGCCTCCTGCCGCAGTTTTTGCTGAATCTTGCAAACGGGCATTACAGCGTCGCGGCATTTTTCGGCGGCATTCTCGGCGTGTACGTCTTCGTTTTTGCGGGATTTGCCGTGCATTACTACCGCCTGAAGAACCGTTCGGCAGGGAAGTGACCGATGCGCAGACTCATTCTCGCCGTGATTCTCCTTCTGCTGACATCCTGCGGGACACAGCCGGACATACCGGAACCCACGCCGCCTCAGCAGGAGAGCACACAGACCGAATCACCGGAGACTGCCGCAGAATCCGCTGAACCCGAAACCGAAGCCGCGGAAACGGAACCGGAAACCGTTGTCACGGAACACGAACCACAGCCCGCAGCAACGGAAACCGTACCCGCGGAAACGGCAGAACCGCCCGAGAGGGAACCCGTCCCGCTGAATCTTCCCGACGGAATC
>JAFUQY010000205.1 GCA_017472105.1 Clostridia bacterium
GAAGTAATGCATCGCGCCGGAAACGATGGTGTAGGGCTCGCCGTCCATGAGGAAGTTTTTGTTGTCGTAAGTGATGATGCCCATGGGGATTCCTTTCTTGATTGCGTTTTTTCTTATAGTTTAACATACGGCGGCGGTTTTTGCAAGTATCGTTTGTGAAATTTTGCATCTGTTCCGGAAACCTGCGTTCAATTCCCGGTGTAGATACGAAAATTTACAGAATTTCTTCCGCAAAGCGTAGACTAATTCCTGCAATTGTGATATAATAATATGAAATACAATGGGAGAAGTATGGGGTGCGACGGTATGAAGAAAATCGGACATGAAGTGCTGTTCCTCGGCACATCGGAGAACAATCCCCGGAACGGAGAAAGCACCTTCGCGCGGCTGGATGACGGCAGAATCCTCTATGCCTACACGGAGTATTACAGCACCTGCGGCGAAGACCACGGAACCGCGCGGATCTGCTGCTGTGTGTCCGATGACGAAGGGGAAACATGGTCGTCACCGCGGATCATGATCGAGAAGGACGGGGACGCGCAGAATATCATGTCGCCCGCCTTGGTCAGCTTAAAAAACGGCGGCACCGGACTCTTTTACCTCCGCAAGCAGATCATGCCCGACATGGGGATCACCTGTATGCCGTGCTTCCGAAAATCCGATGACGGCGGCGTGACATGGTCGGACGAGTGCAGATGCGCCATTCCCGACGGGTACTACTGCGGCATCAATGACGGTGCTGTCGTGACCGCGTCCGGGAGACTGCTCTGGCCCATGTCCTACCACGGCGAACGCTATGATTTCTGCGGAAAATGCACGCTGAAAATCAACCATACCAACGAAATGATCGTGCTGTACTCCGACGATGACGGCGTGACGTGGGATATACTGCCCGGACGGGTGAAGTCCCCGTATGCCTCCACGACCGGCAATTTCGCCGAGCCCGGAATCTACGAGCACGAAAACGGCACGCTCTGGATGTGGATGCGGACGGGAATGGGGCACCAGTACGATACCCTGTCCGATGACGGCGGCAAAACATGGCTGTCCCCGGAGCCGAATCTGCGGTTTACCTCCCCGGATTCCCCGATGCGCGTCAAGCGGATGGGAGACATCACAGCAGCTGTGTTCAATCCCGTGCCGTACAACTGTCTCCGCACCGATACCGAAGCGTGGAACAGCCCGAAACGTACGCCGATCGTGATGGCAGTGTCCCGCGACGACGGAAACTCCCTGAACAGACGCGGCGTCAGCTTCGTCAACGGCGGCCTGCGGGAATTCGGGAAAAACGTGTACCTCCTGGAAGACGATACGTCCGAGAGCTACTGCTACCCATCCATGATCGGAACACAGGACGGGTATCTGGTGTCCTACTATCACAGCGCCGGAACGCCGTACTGCCTGCGAGCATCGAAAATCGTGAAAATCACCCGCGACGAGATAGAATAAACAGAAAATCAAAACAACCGAAGGGAGGCGTACCATGATCGGGATCAGGAACCTGAGACAAAAGCTCTTTTCCGTTATGCAGAGACACGACGAACTGCCGGAAATGTCCCTGCCGCTGACCGTGCTCATGATGCTCGGATGCATCCTCTTTTCCATGGCGGCGGGCAAACTCGCAACTCCTGCACAGCCCTACGGCAGATTCCTCACCGCACCCGATTACATCGGCATCGCGGCGGCTGTGATGTTCCTGCCCGTGATCGCCTGCATGTACGCGTCCGTTATCCTCCTGTGGCGGAAGGTCGCATCCCTCCTCGTCACGCCGATCTGCTTTGCCGTCATGCTCTGGGCGGACGTCAGACTGTTCCCGGCAGTGACAATGTCGCTCTCCCTCCTGTTCTGCGCGTATGTGTATGCAACCTCCCTCATCTCAAAGGAAACCCGGTTCAGACGCATGACTGCACTCGCATCCGCCGCCGGAATCTGTACCGCATTGACCGCTGCCGCGTATGTGAGTCTCTATTTCGGCAGTTTCGCTGAATTTTTCGACTGGTATATGGTCACTCTGCCCGAAGCGATGGCGGAAGTGTACCTCAATGCCGGTCAGACAGTCCCCGCAACCGACCTCGTCACCGGATGCCGCCAGCTTCTCATGATGGTGCCGTCCTATACGGTCGTTCTGTCGATTGCCCTCGCGTGGATTACCGAGTTTCTCATGCATACCCTCTTCCGCGTCCTCGGATGCGAAGAAATTTTCATCGAAACTTCACGGAAAATCACCATGCCCGCATCCTATGCCGTGGTGTATGCCGTTTCCTTCGGGCTCACCATGATGACACCCGCGGATTCGTATCCGTTCCTGTATATCCTCCTCAACAGTATCACGTGCGCCATGATCCTGCCCTGCGCCGCCATCGGACTCGACGGAGTCAGACACGCACTGGAGGAAAAGCTCTATTACGTCACCAGTGAAAAACTCCTCGCCGTCATGATCCTCGCCGTCGCATTCGGCATCCTCGGCGTGAACGGATTCGTAATCGTCTCGTCCGTGTGCGGAGCATATTATGTGATAAAAAACCGCGTAAACCGTGAAAAAGAGTGAGACACGATAACAGACAATCCCAAACAAACTCCCCGGCGCGCGTGAGCCAAAATCAACGAACGATTTTCGCAACGAAATCCCGCAATCGCTCCACGGCGCGGGCGAATAGGGTCTCGGAGGTCCCTATGAGCCCCAGAACGATTTTCTGATGCTTTGGACGGAACAATTCGGCATCGCACCCTCAAATACAATCCGCAATTGTATCCGTAGAAAGAAATCCAACAATCAAAACTGCACGTAGTCAAGAAAATCCCCTTGAAGCTGACGAACCCATATCGACTGACATTCCGTCAGCGCACTAAGCCTCGTCAGTCGAAAGTTTTTTGCCAGGCTTTTTTACAAAAAAGCCGCGTTCCCCTTTACAATCAACCAAAGCTAACAAAAATGTAGAAAGAGGCAGTTATGGCTAAGACGGGAAAACAGAATAATGACCTGCGCACCGTGCGGAAGGAGACTGCCATCGTGATTGCCGCGAGCGGGCTGTTCTGTCTGCTGCTGTTTATGACGGCGGTGTGGCAGAGTGATATCAATCCGCTCATGTGCGGCGTGTTTGTGCTGGTGCTGTACGCGGCGGCATGTGCGGCGGCTGTGCTTCTGCTGGAGAAACGCATCAAGGGCGGCACCGGAAACGAGACCCTTGCGCCCGTCATGGGACGGATCATGTTCGACGCCGTCGTCAAGATGGCAAATCCCGTGTTCATCTGCGACTCCAGCGAACGCATCATCTGGTATAACAGCGCAACCGAACAGCTCCATTCCGATAAGAATAAGCTGTACGGCGAATCCGTTGCGGAACTCTTCGGCGTCAGCTTGCAGGAAATCCGTGCCGACCGATCCGAAAAGGGCGCGAGAATCACCTGCGAAGGACGATCCTTCTACGCAAAGTATAACCATATCAAAACCGACGACAACGACTTCGCCCTCATCTCCACCGTTGAGACAACTGAGGTCGACGCGCTCACCGAAAAAATGGCGGGCGATGAACTGGTCGTGTGCTATATCATCATCGATAACCTCGGCGAAATGCTCCAGTACGACAGCGAACAGTACCGACCCGCAGCCGCAAAGCTCGACGAGATTCTCCGCGACTGGGCGGATGAGTACGGCGGTATCCTCAAGGAGTACGAGCGAGATAAGTACCTCTTCATCACCGAAGCAAGAGTCCTCGACGAAATGGTCATCCGCAAATTCGATATCCTCGACCGCGTCCGTTCCGTCAAGGCGGGTGACACCAACCTCCCGCTTACCATTTCCATGGGCGTTGCCAACCTCCACGGCTCGTATGAGGAAAAGGAACGTGCCGCTCATGCCGCTCTCGATATGGCGCTCCAGCGAGGCGGTGACCAGGCGGCTGTCAAGGGCGAAACCTCCATTGAATTCTTCGGCGGTATCACCAAGAGCGTCCAGAAGCGTACCAATGTAAGATCCCGCGTCGTCTGCAATGAGCTCATCTCCGCGATGAAAAACGCGTCCAATGTCCTCATCATGGGTCACAGGGGCGCGGACTTCGATGCGTTCGGCTCGGCTGTCGGACTTGCAAGAATCGCCATGTACTGCGGCGCGCGCGTCAATGTCGTGCTGAATATGGCTGACAGAAACCTCATCGGATGCCGCGAGCTCGTCGAACCTGAGGAGGACTTCCTCGGTATCTTCATCGATTCCTCACAGGCACTCGATCTTCTGGAAACCGGTACCCTCGTCGTCGTCACGGACGTTTCCAATTTCGATAATATGGAAGCGCAGGAGCTCGCAAAACGCACCGAAAAGCTCGCCGTCATCGACCACCACAGAAAAACCAAGGAATTCGAACGCGAACCCGATATCGAATACATCGAGCCTTCCGCGTCCTCGGCGTCCGAGCTGGTGGCGGAAATGCTCGAGCAGGTGCTCCCGAAGGACGACTTGTCCCCTGCGGAAGCGAATGTACTCCTCGCCGGCATTACCCTCGATACCAAGCAGTTCACCAAAAATACCGGTACCCGTACCTTCTCTGCCGCGATGTACCTCAGAGACCGGGGCGCGGATCCGTCCATGGTGCAGAACCTCTTCAAGCAGAGCTTCGATGACTATCAGCGCGAAGCAAGATTCCGTCAGAATGTCGAGATCTACCGCGGATGCTGTGCCATTACCGTCATGAATTCCGGCGAAGGCAGCGTCACCGACGGCATCATCGCCGCAAAAGCTGCGGATAACCTGCTCGGCGTGGACGGCATCAGAGCTTCCTTTGCCGCAATCCGCATCGGCGACGCCGTCAGAATCTCCGCGCGAAGCAACGGTCAGCTCAATGTCGAGCTCGTCATGAAGGAACTCGGCGGCGGCGGTCACTTCGAAGGCGCGGCGGCTCAGCAGAACGGCAAATCCATGGAAGAAATGATCGACGCACTCAAAAAAGCAATCGATAAGTATCTCAATTAATCAAACCGCATATTTAAACACACTTTAAATATAGAATTTTCCCAATCGGAGGCATAAATCATGAAAGTTGTATTATTACAGGACGTAAAGGGTCAGGGTAAGAAGGACCAGATCATCGACGTATCCGACGGATATGCGAGAAACTTCCTCCTGCCGAAGAAGCTCGCCGCTGTGGCTGACGCTCAGGTTCTCAACGATATCAAGAACAAGGAAGCCGCAAAACAGCGCAAGATTGAGCTGGAAAAGCAGGCCGCACGCGATACTGCGGAAAAAATGCAGGGCATCCTCGTCAAGATCAAGGTTCAGCAGACCAACGCCGACGGCAAGTTCAAGGGCGCGGTAACCTCCAAGGACATCGCGGAAGAGCTCAATAAGCAGTTCGGCATCGAGGTCGACAAGAGAAAGATCGTCTTGGGCGAGCAGATCAAGGCGTACGGTACATACTCCGTCGAAGTCAAGCTCTACCCCGAAATCACCGGCAAAATGAGCGTTCTGGTGCATGGGGCGTAATTGACCAAATATTTTCGTCAGCCGGGTTGAAAGATATCCGGCTTTCGTTATATTTGTTTTTGCTATTGAGTAAAGACAAAAAATATGTTATAATATATCCAATAATCACGTAAATTGAACAGAAATGCAGTTTGAACGAAGTTGTTCGATGGACAGCCGATGATACACGTTTGTTCTTTACGCACTCTGGACTGAGTTTTTACACAATCAAACCCTCGGAGGTAACACAACATGGACAGCGATCTTCAGAGCCTGGATAGGAAAATGCCGTTTTCGCTGGAAGCGGAGCAGTCATTGCTGGGCGCGATCCTGATTGACCCGGCGTGTATGGACAATATCGCGGCGATCATGACGGCGGACGATTTCTATATGCCGGAGCATACGGAGATCTACCGCGCCATGCAGTCCATGTATGTCAAATCCAAGAATATCGACGTCGTCACGCTCATCGAAGAACTCGTGCAGAGCGGGACTTACGACGAATCCGGCGGACGGGAGTACCTGCGTCTCGTTGCGGAAGCCGTTCCTACCGCTGCGAATGCGAAGGACTACGCAAAAATCGTCCGCGATAAGGCAATTCTCCGCCAGCTCATCGAAGCCGGTGAGGATATCGCCGAGGTCGCTTATGCAGGGGATGACGAAGCCGACTCCCTTGTCGAGTACGCTGAAAGCAAGATTTTCCGCATCGCTGAAGGGCGCGAGAATAAGAATTTCGTCCATATCCGCGACGCACTGATTCAGGTTTATGACCGCCTTACCAAGCTCAGTCAGGACCCCGACGCCTTCCGCGGTATGCCGACCGGGTTCGATGCCCTCGATAACGTCATCGTCGGTATGAATGAGGCGGACCTCGTCCTCGTCGGCGCACGTCCCGGTATGGGTAAAACGTCGTTTGCGATGAATATCGCCACCGAATCCGCCCTCAAAACCAAGAAAACCGTCTGCGTCTTCAACCTCGAAATGTCCGCCGACCAGCTCGCAAACCGTATGCTCTCCAGCGAAGCGCAGATCGACAGCTATAAAATGCGATCCGGCAAGCTCGAAGCCGAGGACTGGAACGCCATCGCGCACGCGTCGTCAAGGTTGTCCGAAACCGAAATCCTCATCGACGATACTCCCGGTATCACGGTCACCGGTATGAAATCCAAGCTCCGCCGCGTCAAGAATCTCGGGCTCGTCGTCGTCGACTATCTCGGTCTTATGTCCGGCGACAAGCATACCGATAACCGCGTGCAGGAAGTCGGCGAAATTTCGAGAGGTCTCAAGGTCATGGCGAAGGAGCTGAAAGTGCCCATCATCTGCTGCGCGCAGCTCAACCGTGGTCCTGAAAACCGCCCCGACAAACGCCCCAACCTGTCCGACCTGAGAGACTCCGGTGCCATCGAGCAGGACGCGGACATCGTGCTGTTCCTCTACCGTGACGAGTACTACAAGGACGAAACCGTCGATCAGAGTGTCGCGGAAGTCATCGTTGCCAAAAACCGACACGGTTCGCTCGAAAAAGTCAAGCTCGGCTGGATCGGCCGTTTCACGAAGTTCACCAATCTCGCTCCCGAAGCACAATAAACGGCAGAGCGAAGAGAAATTATCGAATAATATGCAGATTTTACCAAAAATCAAGTCTCCCGGTGACGTCCGGACGCTGAACAAAGCGGAGCTTCGGACGCTTGCAGGGGAAATCCGGCAGACGATCATCGAAACGGTCGCGAAAAACGGCGGTCACCTTGCGTCGAATCTCGGCATGGTGGAGACCACGATCGCGCTGCACACCGTGTTCGACTGCCCGGAGGATGCCATCGTTTTTGACGTCGGGCACCAGTGCTATGCGCATAAGCTCCTGACCGGGCGTTATGAACGATTTGAAACCATCCGTCAGTGGGGCGGACTCTCCGGATTCACCAACCGGGAGGAAAGTCCCTGCGATACCACCACCGCCGGTCACAGCGGATCCGCGCTTTCTGCCGCCATCGGAATTGCCGAAGCGAAGCGGATTGCGGGTGATCCTTCCTGGACGGTGGCAGTTGTCGGCGACGGTTCCTTCACCAACGGCATGGTGTACGAGGCCTTGAACAATCTTGACAACCGGAACCTGCGCCTTGTATTTTTACTCAACGACAATGAAATGTCCATCTCCAAAAACGTCGGCAGTCTGTCGAATTACCTCAGCTTCATCCGCACCAGTGAGGGATATTTCGCCTTCAAAATGGTTCTGCGGAAAGCGTTTTCAAAGATCCCAATTGTCGGGAAAGGACTTATCAACGTCGCAAGGCAGGTCCGCGATACGCTCAAGCGGCTGACAAATTCGGAGACGTTTTTCGAAAACCTCGGGCTGAAGTATATCGGCCCCGTCAGCGGAAACGATGTGAACCGGATGATTTCCGTCCTCGAGGAGGCAAAAAGCAAGTGCTGTCCCGTCATCGTCCACGCGATCACGAAGAAGGGACTGGGCTATTCTCCGGCGCAGGAGCATCCCGAACGGTTCCACAGAACCGGCGGATTTCCGCTGAACGATACCGATGACGGCGCAGCTGCCGTGCAGAACCCTCCAAAATCCACGTTTA
>JAFUQY010000022.1 GCA_017472105.1 Clostridia bacterium
CGTAGTCATGGAGAATCCTCCTTTGTGTTGTTATTGTTAAAGTTACCACATTCCGCCGCGGTGTGCAAGCGGGATTGATCGGATTTAACAAAATAGTAACAAGTTCCGCCGCCGGATGTGGTATGATAGTAGGCAGGGCATGCTTTGACAGCCACACCGGAGAATGTCATGACATTTTCCGCCGCCCGCCTCTCATTTTGCATTCTGCATTCCACATTCATTCTACATACAACGGAGACCACCATGGAAAACAACACACCCGACAAGTCCAAGCTCCTCGAATTCCGGGGCGAAATTGATGCCATCGACAGCCAGCTTGTGAAGCTCCTCACCGAGCGGATGCAGACGGCGGCGAAAATTGCGGATTACAAGCGCGAGGTCGGCATGCCCGTCTTTGACCCTGTCCGCGAACGTCAGAAGCTGGCATCCATCGCGGAGATGGCGGGAGAGGATTTCGGCGGATATGCCCGTCAGATGTATTCCCTCCTTTTTGAGCTGACCCGCGACTACGAAAACAAGCTCATCGCGCAGAAAACGCCTCTGTACGAGCAGATTCTCACCGCCATCGACGAAACGCCGAAGCTCTTTCCCTCCTCGCCCCGCGTTGCATGTCAGGGAACCGAGGGTGCTTACTCCATGTACGCGGCGGAAAAGATCGTGCAGAACCCGCAGATCGAGTACGTGAAGACCTTCGAGGACGTTATCCGCGCGGTTGAAACCGGCTACGTGCGCTACGGGATCCTCCCGATCGAGAACTCCACGGCGGGCGACGTCGGTGCGGTGTACAAGCTCCTCGAGAAGCACCCGGTCTACATCGTCAAGGCGACCCGCGTGAAGGTGGAACACTCCCTCATGGTCAATCCCGGCGTGGACGTGTCCGAAATCAGGGAAATCATCTCCCACGAGCAGGCGATCGGTCAGTGCTCGAAGTTCATCGAATCCATGCCCGGCGTGAAGGTGACCTATGCCGCAAACACCGCCGTTGCCGCGAAATACGTGAAGGATTCCGGCAGACGTGACATCGCGGCGATTTCCTCCCACAAGTGCGCGCAGCTCTACGGACTGAAGGAAGCCGTACGCGACATCCAGAACACCGACAACAACTACACGCGATTCCTCTGCATCTCGAAGGAGATCGAAATCTACCCGGGCGCGGACAAGACCTCCGTGATGCTCATCACCGAGAACGAGCCGGGTTCCCTTTACAAGGTGCTCTCCCGCTTCTTTGCGCTGGATATCAGCCTGACTTCCCTGCGCTCCAAGCCGATCGAGGGACGGGATTTCGAGTTCCGCTTCTTCCTCGACTTTGACACCCCCGTTTATTCGCCCGAATTTGCCGCCCTCATCCAGACGCTCACCGACTGCTGTGAGGAATTCCGGTACATGGGCAGCTACATGGAGAAGAGATAATGAGCGGAAAAATTATCATCCTCAACGGGCCCTCCAGCTCCGGCAAGTCCACGCTGTCCCGGAATTTGCAGAAAATCTGGGATACTCCGCTGTACTACCTCTCCTACGACCTTCTCGAGGAGCACATGGCGCCGTATATTTACTCCCGTCACAGGTACGAGGGCTTCCCGTCACCGGTGACTGATTTTCTTGACATGATGTACACCTCCGCCGCCGCGATTGCGAAATCCGGACGGGACGTCGTCATCGACAACTGCCTCTTCGACACGGAGGAGATTGACCAACTGTCGGCACAGCGGATGGCGGGCATTGAGCAGATCTGGGTTCGCGTGAAGCTGGATCCGGACGAGCTGGACAGACGCGAAAAAGCCCGCGGTGACCGTGCAATCGGCAAAGCCCGCTGGCAGGCAGAACACATCACCCCGAAGGACGACTCCGCCTACGACGTGATCGTGGATACGGGAAACCCGTCCGCAGACTGCGCGAAGGCGATTTATGAGTATGTGCGGGGAATGAAATAACCGCATCAATCAAGCAATCACGGACAAACCGATCGCGCTATCTTCCGAAAGTACTCTTGCATTCCGCCTGAATTTATGATATACTGTCATCACCGCACGGAGGACTTAGAAAGACAAGCATAAGATGTACGAAATTTATTCAATCGTTGTAGACATTGTTTCAATTGCTATTCAGCTGGTAATCATGTACTACACAATCAAGATGTCTGATAAAGACTGACGGCGTTTAACATAATGCTTCGGGAGTTTTGAGAGTTGACGCATCGGGAGTAACGCACCGCCGGTTCCAAAATCGTCCTATGCATGGTGTATCAAAACTTTCCGAATGTTTTAATAAACCGCTTGACGAAACAAAGCATCTGTGCTATAATAATTTCGGAATAAATTTCGTTACAGAAAATCTTTCTGAACAATCCGACACAGACCCCGCGGACGGGAGCGTTACACCGCTGCGATCCGGTCATGTCACCCACAAAAGAACAACAGCCCGCGGGTTTCGCTCACAGGCTGTTTTCTTTTTGCGCAAAACCGAACAGTAAAAAACGGGTGCAAACCGGACATACAGTCTGCACCCATTTTTTTATTTCTTCTATCTTCTTTACCGTCTTTTATCCCTGCATGTCCTTCAGCTCTTCGAGGGTCAGGAGGAACTTTTCAAGGGAACGGGAGTAGATCTTCTGCTTGGACTTGTACGCGGACGCGAGGTTGCCGTTCTTGGTCAGGGTGTCACGGTAGATCCACTGCGGGTTCGCGATGCAGTTGGAGTACACAACGCCGATGTTGAATTCCAGACCCTGACGGATGAAGTCGAACATCACGGAGTCCGCTTCGCTTCTCATGTACTGCTTTTCGAAGGTGTTTTCAAAGTATGCGGGATATACGCTTTCCGCGGAGATGCAGGAGAGGTAGTCCAGGGTCGCGCCTACCGCTTCGAAGTTGAGGCAGGTCGTGGGAATGGATACGATGTTGTACGCGTCCTGTGCGGTCGTGTAGTAGCCGTCCTGCGCTTCATCGTACTTCGGCAGGGGAAGAACACCGTATTCCGGCTCAAATTCACGCAGCTGAACCGCGAAGTTTGCGCATCCCATGAGGAAGATCGCGCGGTTTTCGGTGAACATCTTGCCCTGATCCATATTCAGACCGGTGCCGGTGGTGTTGAAGTACAGCTTGCGGAGCTTTTCAAACGCATTGTTGGTGTGGTCGGTGAAAACGGTGATTTCCGGCAGACCGTCGGCGTTCTTGACTGCCACACGGACTCTGAGCGCGGACATCAGACCGTCGGTCGGAACGGAACCGGTGTTGACAACAAAGCCGAAGGTGTCGTAGAAGTCCTGCTTGCCGTTGCCGTTTTCGTCCGTCCATGTCTCGCCGACGAGTTCCTGAAGGTAGTCCATTGTCCAGCCGCCTTCGTAGACGAGGTCATAGAAATTCTTGCCCGGGTAGTAGTTGCCCGCGAGGTCCTTGTTGAAGAAGGTAATCATCATACGGTCGGTCGCGGTGAGGGTCAGGTCGCCCACAACGAAGTAGAGCTGGTCAAAGAGCGTCATTTCGTTCACGAAGCTCTGGTTGAACCAGGAGTTGGAGAGCGTCAGATTCGGTACGTTGTGCAGGTTGTAGAGAACGTTTTCCTGTGCGAGCGTTACGCCGAAATACGCATAGGACGCAACGATGTCGTAGGCACCGTCACCGGCACGCACGGAGTTGACAACGTCCTGATTGAAGCCGGTTTCGTTCGCAGAGGACGGGATGTACTCAAGCTGCACGTCGAGCTCGTCTTCCACCTTGAGGTTACGGTTGTAGACGGCGTCGTTGACCATCTCACCGGTGATTTCCTCGGCTTCGAAGTCAATGGAGTAGGTGGTGCTCTGACGGCCGAGGATGTTCACGCCGTAGCCGTCGAAGGATTTGCCTTCCCAGAGACGCACATTGGAGTCGGTTTCGACTTCCTCGGGTGCGGTTTCGTCAGCGGAAGCGGAAGTGTCTGCGGTGTCTGCTGCGGGATCGGTTTCAGCCGCGCCGTCGTTCTGCTTCTCGGAACAGGAAACGAAGGACGAAGCCAGCAGCAGTGCCGCAAGGATAAGGGAGAGTGTTTTTTTCATGATGTTGCTCCTTTCGGGGGGTGAGAGTGTGTTGTTTATTTCATGAAAGAGTTGTTGTATATGTCAGCACACTGCACGGTACTCTCTGTCATTCAGAGGGCGAAAATCTCTTACAGTTAACGCCATACACAGCGCCCGAAGAATCCGTGCATATCCTGCTCAGATCGGAATATGTCCGTGGTATTCTCCACCATTTGAGTGAAGGTTACTCCCGAACGATTTCAATAAGCAGTTCGTACCAATATTGTGTCAGCGGATTATGAAGTATTACAAAGTGAGTATTCTTAAGCGGAACAGTTACGACAACCACGGACATTTGCCGATCTGTACCGGATGTGCACAGATTCTTCGGGCAGGACGCTGCGCTTTCATTGGAAGGATAGCCCGCCCTCAGAATGACAGGAATCACGTTTTGCTTGTCGATATATGCATATAGCTTACGTTTACCGCCGTTCCATTCATTCTGCGTTATGAATGATGCCTTGCTCAGCCGCGCCAGTCAACGTCAATCTCCGCGTCGCGGTCGCAGGTGAGCATGCCGTCCGTGACCTTCAGCTCAGCCATCTGCACGGCACTGCGCGGGTGATAATTCGGGTCGGGATGGGTGAAGTACACAATGAACGCGCGTCCGCCGGTGACGAATACATCCGCATGTGCGCCGCGGAAGTTGTCGTCCTTGCGGGTGCCGTCCTTGTCGAGGATGTAGCCGGGCTGGCGGGTGAAATGCTCGCCGTCGTCGGAGGAATACACTGCCTGACCCTTCCATGCATCCGCGATCAGCCAGATTTTTCCTGCAAACGCGAACACGTTCGGACCTTCCTGCGGTTCATCCCCGGTTGCGATGCCGCGGTATTCCCACGTGTAGAGATCGTCGCTGTCCGCATAGCAGGTGGCGGAATGCTGTCTCTCGTCCTTGTACCACATGCGCCACTTCCCGTCCGGGAGACGATAGCAGCACGGGTCAATGATTCTCGCGGAGCCGAACGACAGTCCGCCGATGTGCTTCCACGTGAACAGGTCGGGCGAGGTGTAGTGCTCAATGGTGGAGTCGCCGCCCCAGTTCGAATACACGCCGACGATGTAGGAGACGTACATGTGGTACAGTCCTTCGTCGGGGTTGTAGATGATCTCGGGAGCCCACCACGTGTTGCGTCCGAATTCGAAATTCAGGTCAAGCGCACCGCGGTAGTGCCACTCTGCACCGTCAAAGGATTCCGCAACGCCGATATCGCAGCCGTAGCAGTAGGAGACGTTTTCCACCTGCTGATTGGCGCGCCGCTGGGTATAGAACATGTAGAATCTTCCGTCCGATTCCTTGCGGATCACCATCGGGTCAGCCGCGCCGTTGAAAATCGGGTCCTTATAGAGAGGAGATGGAACTTTCATGCGTACCTCCGGGTTGATTGGATGAATAGGATACCACATTATAGCACAACCGTCCGGCTTTGGCAATGCGTTCGGGGATTTTTTATGAGAGAAAAGTGAATAGGAAAGGAAAAGAGGCTGATAGACTCTGGTGTGATTTTTTCGGGAGCGGCAGCCTCTTTGGGATTTGATTGGATATGCTCGATAATCTCCCCACTGTCAGCATCCATTCGATACCTTCGTAGGGACATAGCGTGCTATGTCCGCAAAACAGTTACGGGAAATGTGCTTTTGATAAACAAAAAATCAGTTCAAGTTATACCGGTTCTGTGCTGTTCATATTTTACGCCGGACATAGCACGCTATGTCCCTACAAAAGTGGCGCACAGAAGCTGGTAAAAATCCAGTTATCGGACACGTTCATTGAAAAAACGAGTGACAAAATCTCCACAAAAAGCAAAAAGACGATATCAACTGATACCGTCTTCAAGCGGATTACGGGGCTCGAACCCGCCACCTCAACCTTGGCAAGGTTGCGCTCTACCAAATGAGCTAAATCCGCGGAGTGCCTCCGGTCGGAA